>NZ_JAHZPT010000001.1:0-158980 GCF_019929545.1 Streptococcus mitis | reverse complement strand
TAAATAATAACCTCATCTTATGATAAGGCTATTATCTCATATTTTGGTGTCCATTGGATAGGTTTTTAGAGGTGCCCTTATCTTATTTCACATGTTTTGCGAGTTCTTCTTGCGCTTTTTTATTGGATTCTCCTTTTTCTTTCATCCATTTATCTTGAGCTTTTTGATATTCATCTGCAGTGACTGCCTTGTCTTGAAGTTCAAGGTATTTGTATCGGAGCGGATCGTTTGTCCCCTTGTTACCTGAGAAAGAGAAAGGTAAAGTAAATGGTACCATCTTAGACAAGATTGGACGACCAGTTTTAGAAGTTGTTGGGATGACTAAGGCACTATCTGTCAACCAAGCTTGAGCTTCGGCATACTTGTTATAACGTTTTGTAACATCTGTAGTTTCTTCACCTGCTTCATTGACCATTTTATCATAATCATTGAGACCAACCTTCTTAGCCGCCTCATTGTCTTTTCCTGAATCAAATCCTAGGTAAGTTCTCGTATTTTCCCCTACAGAAGGCTTGATGATGTCAAGATAAGTTGATGGATCTGAGAAGTCTGGTCCCCATCCAACGTTATCAGAAAGATCCCAATCTTCGCCAGCAGCAGTTTGTGCAAATAAAGTAACATTCAATAGGTCATCTTTTTGTAATTGTTGAATATCAATAACCACATTATCAGATCCTAAAGTCGCTTCCAAGGATTGTTTCATAGATTGGACACGTTGAACTTTTGTAGTTGCTGTCTGATCAACAGGCATATCTAGGTGAATTGGGAACTGTACTCCTTCTGCCTGAAGAGCAGTCTTAGCCTTAGCAAATTCTGCTTTAGCTTTTTCAGGATTGTACAGACCGTCTTGAGCATCAGCAAGGTTGACATCCTTCCATTCATCCCCGTAAGTCACCAATTTTTCTTTGACCATATCACCAAAGTTTTTTCCATCTGCTTGAACAAATGTTGGTGGAACAAAGATATTACGTAAGATTTTGCTTGCTCCAGTTTGTCCATTTAGCTGAGAAGCATAAGCTGTCCGGTCAAATCCAAAGGCAATAGCCTGACGGAAATCCTTGTTTAACAAAGCCTTTTTAGTTGAAGTTTTTTGTTCTTCACTAGTCTTAGAGGTATATTTATAGGACTGACGGTCAATGTTTGTTCCTACTACATAAGTCGTAGAGTCCTGTTGCGTATAGACAATGTTGTCCTTCATCTCTTTCTCAAGTTCTGCGAAACTTGCACTTGTTGGATAGAGACGAGCTGCTGAAAGGCTACCATCTTTAAAGTTTTCTGCAGGCTTACTAGTATCTTGACCATCCCAGAATGACAATTTGACTTTGTCAATATGGACATTGTCTTTATCCCAGTAATTAGGATTCTTCGCAAATTCAACAGTAGATTTGGTTACAATGGATTTCAACAAATAAGGACCATTATACAAGATACTACTTGGATCCGTAGCTTTGCCAAAATCATCCCCTTTTGAGTTCAAAAACTCTTCATTAACTGGTGCTAAGACACCCATTGTTGTTTTAGAATTCCAAAAACTTTCAGGTTTGTTCAAAGTGTATTGGACTGTTTGATCATCAAGAGCTTTAATCCCAACTTGAGAGAAATCTTTATTTTCCCCTTTAGCGTAGACGTCCAAACCTTTAATTGAATCCTGTACCAAGTAGAGGGCTTCAGATTTCTTATCTGTCGCATATTTAAGACCTGTCACAAAGTCCTGAGCCTTAACAGGAGCATACTCTTCTCCTTCAGATGTGTACCACTTGGCATCCTGACGAATCTTATAAGTATAAGTCAAGCCATCTTTAGAGACTGACCAGTCCTCTGCCATTGAGGGAATAAGGTTCCCGTATTTATCATTTTCAAGCAATCCATCAATTACATTACTAGTAATATCAGCAGTCGCTGCCTTACCAGTTGTTAAATAGTTGAGATTATCTGGGTCTGTCTCGTAGGTAAATGCAAAAGTCTGCTCACCTTTAGTAGCTGAACCACCAGAACAAGCCGCTAAGACACCAGCTGCTAATAAAGTGACTCCCGCAAGAGCCAATACTTTCCTTGTTTTCATAGTATTCTCCTTTGTTTTTCTATCCATTATAGACCCTTTTTAAAGTCCTGTCAATAGAATTTTCTGAATTTTAGAAAATTATTTTTTAAACAACAGTTTTGCAAAAATATGAATAATATCAAAAAACCTCAACTACATTAGGTAGTCAAGGAATTATCAATCATATTTCTAAAAAGCAACTGGGGGACAGTTTTAATTCTTTAATCTAACTCATTTCTCACGCACTGCAAAGCTGCTCCAATTACTTGGTGCATATCGTAATAACGATAGTGTCCTAAACGACCACCAAAGATAACATTCCCTTGCTCATCAGCCAATTTTTTATATGATTTATACAAATGATTATTACGATCATTATTTACTGGATAATAAGGCTCATCACCTTTTTCCCATGTTTTAGAATGTTCTTTAGTAATGATAGTCTTTTCTTGATTCCCAAACTCAAAATGTTTGTGTTCAATAATACGAGTATATGGAGTTTCTGCATCCGTATAGTTCACAACTGCATTTCCTTGGTAATTCTCCATATCCAAGGTCTCGTTTTCAAAACGAAGACTACGGTACTCTAGTTCACCCAACTTATAGTCGAAGAATTCATCAATCATACCAGTAAAGACAATCTTAGGAAAATCTTTCAGATATTGATCTTTATTCGCGAAGAAATCAACATTTGTTTCTACATCAATGTTCTCATGATCCAACATTTTTTCAGCTATTTGAGTATATCCACCAATTGGAATCCCCTGATAGGTATCGTTAAAATAGTTGTTATCGTAGGTCAAGCGTACTGGCAAACGGCGAATGATAAAGGCTGGAAGTTCCGTAGTTGGTTTGCCCCACTGTTTCTCTGTATAATCTTTGATTAATTTTTCGTAGATGTCTGTACCTACAAGAGAGATCGCCTGTTCTTCCAAATTTTCAGGAGTTTTACCATTTAAAACCGCACGTTGCTCATCAATCTTCGCTTGTGCTTCTGCTGGCGTTACAACTCCCCAGAGTTTATTGAAAGTATTCATATTAAAAGGAAGGTTATAAATCTCTCCCTTATAATTTGCAACAGGAGAATTTGTATAACGGTTAAACTCTGCAAACTGGTTCACATAATCCCAAATCTCTTTATCAGAAGTATGGAAGATATGAGCGCCATACTGATGAACTTGAATCCCTTCCTCTTCACGAGTATAGATATTACCCGCGATATGATTTCGTTTTTCAATGACTTTTACTTTTTTTCCTTTTAAGGCTGCTTCATGGGCAAAGACTGCACCAAAGAGACCAGCACCAACAACAAGATAATCGTACATTTTTTCTCCTTTTATTTTTTAACAAACTGTTGTCTCAGCTCTGCAAGATTGATAACTTTAAGTGATAAAATAATGGTTAAATATATTACTCCGCCGATGATTGCATATACTAAAACATTTAGAGCGGGAGCAAATATTAAAACAGGTTTCAGCAAATACAGCGAACCATACATCATCACAGACGCTAAAATAATCTTAAACATATTTCTAAGAATTGGAACTTCCTTCAGATAAGTTCGTGTATAATACAATTGAATGCACCATACTACGCTTTCTGTCAGTACAGAAGTAATTGCTGCACCAATATAGCCTAAATGCGGAATCAATACTAGATTACAGGCAATACTGAAAAATGCTGGAATCGTAGTCGAGACCATAAATTCTTTGTGTTTATTATGTGGAATCAAAATTTGAATCCCCATAATATTCGTCCATCCAATAAAGAACATTTTCCATACCATAATCATAATGGCATATTTAGCATCTTGAAATTCACTTCCTAAGAAAAATTGAACAAAATTATCATTCACAATTAACATTCCTGCAATAAGTGGAAAAATTACTGTATTATAAACTAAAAATGAAAATTCATAAAATTGATTTACTTTTTCCTTTTTACCTTGTGAAATCAAATTGGAAACATGTGGCAAAATTACTCCACTAAGTGTTGTAACAACTACCAATAATAGATTAATTAATTTATTTCCTTGTTCAAAAATCCCAACATCTCTTGTAGAAACTAATGCCCCCAGTAAGGTACGATCGAACAAGGCATATAAAGATAT
This sequence comes from Streptococcus mitis, assembly GCF_019929545.1. GTDB lineage: Bacteria > Bacillota > Bacilli > Lactobacillales > Streptococcaceae > Streptococcus > Streptococcus mitis_BU. The sequence goes on along the minus strand of NZ_JAHZPT010000001.1, from coordinate 154,829 downwards.
TGCCACTTGAGGAATAAATAAAATAAATACAGAGTTTAGATGTTTTATACTATCTTTCATAGAAAATACTGGTTTTTGTAACCAATTTCTTGCTGGAATCCACATTATTACTTGACCTAATAGCTCATAAAAAACAATTAAGAAAATATATAAATATAAATCAGATTCTTTTTTAATAAATACAAAAATAGAAACTACTCCAATTAATTTAATCATTACACTTCGAAATGTAAGCGAACGAAAATCTTCAACTCCTTGGAATAACCATGATATATCAATAAATCTTGATAACAATGTGATTCCAAGAATATATGCAATTACATTATGAAAAGAATTATTTACAAGACATAGTAAAATGTATAAGCCAAGTGATATAAAAGAAAATACTAATTGAAGAGTATATATTTCCCAAAACACCTTAGAACGATTAGAGGAATTAGAAGAAATTTCTTTTACTGCATAATTCCCTATTCCTAATGTTGCTAATAAAGCAAAATATGAAACAATTGAATTATAATATCCATAACTTCCTAATTCAGAACTAGTAAATACTCTTGTTACATATGGAGTTGTAATAAAAGGTAAGATTAACATCAAAATCTGATTGGAAAAATTATAAATATAATTTTTTATAACTTTCATCTTATTATTAACATTTCCTCCTTTGATTTTAGTTTTAAAAATATCGGTTCTGAATAGAACTATTTTTATGCTACTTTTGCTGAGATAAACAAATTTCTTCTACTAGAAATTTTATATTTTAGATTCTTTTTATAGAATTTTCAACATTGTAAATTGGTACTACTATTACTATTTTTTCAATTGTATTAATATTTTATTTGCCTTCCTCAGTATTTTTTTATAAAATTGTTCCAAACCTTTAATATAGAAAAATTTTGAAGGATATAATTTATAAATTTTTAAATAATGATCATTAGGATAAGCATCTTTTGAATACTTATTCAACCAATGATTAAACTGTTTATCATATTTATTGGTCTGTTTTTTTATTGTCATATACCTTTGTGCAATATGATGAAAAATTACTGTATGAATGTAATACATATATTCTTCTTTATCCGAATAATATCTCTCTAATAATTCACATATTGGGAATATATCCAATTGCTTTTCTACCGTGCTGCCCTTCATCGTACCCATTGGATTTGGTCGATAATAATATCCGTAGAAATCTAATTTTACAGCTTTACGGACTTTCTTCAATAAAGCTATACCAGTATATAAATCTTCGTAAATTAAATTTTCAGGAAACAACACATTTTCAATCAATGATTTTCGAATGAGTTTTGCTACAGGCTGATGCGTAATAGCCCAAGTATCAATACAAGCTTTTAAAACTTCCTCTCCATATCCTTCGAAAGAAATTTGAACATTAAAACACTTTTCTTCTATAAAAACATCTAGATTATCTGTAAAATCGGCTTCTACTATATCTAAATCCTCTTGGATATAAGCTACTAAAAGTTCTAATAATCGAGGATGAATAATATCATCACTATCAACAAAACAAATAAACTCTCCTTTAGCTAATAGTAATCCCTTATTTCTCGCTACACTTTGTCCAGAATTTGGTTGATTTAATAAGTAAAAACGATTATCCACTAAGTATTGTTCAGCAATTTTTTGAGAAGAATCTGTTGATCCATCGTTCACCATAATACACTCAAAATCTGTAAAGGTCTGATTTTGTATACTATCTAAACATTCCTTCAAGTAATCTTCTACATTATAAATGGGTACTATAATTGAAATTTTTGGCTTCCATTCCATATTAAAGTTCCTCAGCTTTCATGTGAATAATCTTTTTTATTAATTCTGTCATTTCTGGATACTTTTCCAAATCAAACTTTCTAGAAAACTTATGACCTAAAGCTTTACCATGTTTTAATTGATCAATATCATCAGAAGAATCAGTCCATGTATGTGGACTTCCATCCCACCAATTAATATAGCGAAGGTTACCTTGAAAATCAGTTGGCTTATCATTTGTAGGTTCTACCGAATAAACTGTATCCAATAACTGATGTTTCTGTAAAATTGTAGGAATAAATAATTCATCATTTACTTTTGTATTTTTAAAAATGCGAGCAATAAATTTCTTTTCTTCTAGTAATATACCTACTGCCTTCTTGTTAAGAGAACACCAATTAGAAGCATATTTTAATTCTAAATTAAACTTTTTAAAACAATCAACTTTAAATATTCTTTGCAATTCAACTTCAAATTTTCTATAAATTTTTAAAACCAAACATAAGAAATCATTATTTACAGTTCTTGGTGTTAGATGTGGAAACATTGTTTTAAACGCTACACGTTCATAAACTTTATTTCGAATATATAATTCATCAGAAACCATCGTTAAAAAGTTATATTCTTTTCTGCTATCGAAAAAGTTATATATGTTTTCTGCAGTATCTAAAGGTAAATCTACTCCTGATAATAAATGATACATACTATACTGTTCTTGTTTTGCTGCAGCTTCAAAGAGTTCCATCTCTGCTTCTACTAAAGAATAATCTCCCCAATAAATTGGTATTTCCCTTGTAAAGAATACCCTTGATTTCATTACTATTTGACTTAGTACATTTTTTTGTTTTTCAGTAATTGTTGCTTTTTTATCAAATAAAATAAAAATATCATGTTTTTCATAATCTAATAGTGAAAGTAAAAATTTTAATTGCTCTACCTTGTTATGGGCAATAATTAAATATGCTTGCTTCATATAACTCCTATTTTAAAATATAACTTCCAGTATGCACCAGAACTATGATCGTAAATTATTTGCCAGTATCTAAAGACGCTGACTTTTTATTGTTAAGTCTCATTACCTCTTTACTATCAAAGAAACTTTACTATTACATACAACTGCCTCTTAAGAGTTACTCATATTTTTTACTCAATTAATTTAGTATTATTTCATGCTTTAGTCGTTCTCAATTTATTATTCTTGTAAAAAATCATCCATTGGATAATTTCTTTAATCTTAAATATATTTCTTAATTGTAGCTTCATTAAAACCTATTGTATTTGAATATAAAATTACACCTATTTCTATCGTCTTCTAACTTCATTTATAGAAAAATGATGTAAGTCAGAAAAATACTCAAATACATTCTTAGTTAAGATATCAAATGTATTAAAATCTACAAATCTTAAAAAATCAAAAAATTTCTTATTTCCAATCATACCACCAATAAAACATAAACTTAAAACTATATAAAATGGTAAATTATTGTATCCTTTAAATCTAATTTTTTCGGCTTTGCTTTTATCATTAGCGAGATGAAGAACCATCGAAATAGTTACTAAAGGATATATAAACCAAACAAACCTATCTAGTATCGTTAAAAAAGGTAAGACTGATAAAGTTAGTAAACAGATGTATAGTACAAAAGAGAAAAATAAATCTACTTTATGATTTGTCTGAAAACGAAAATTTGTATGATAGAAAAATATATATAAGAAACAGATAAATACCCCTATATATACATTATATAAATCTGAAGTACGAAATAAACTAATAAATGTCGCAGTATTCTGATACACATCAAATTTTTCTAACAAAAAAGATAGGTAATTAATATTTAGGCGCTGAAGTACAGGAGACAATTGAATTAAAAGTGGTAATGAAAACAGTACTGTTAATTTTTTATATATTTTCATATCTTTTAACCAAGGAAACATCAGTCTCATTAAAACAAATATTACCGTACTAGAATGAATCAGCACTGGCACAAGATAAAAATATATTGTTTTATTAACTTTAAATCCATTATTAATCTCTTTATAAAATAAGAAAACTAAAATAGAAACCGCTAAACTATACCTCATTCCACTGGTTGTATACCGTACATTTACTAGCGCAATCATTGTCAAAAGAGCTAGTAAAAATAAAAATTTAGAGATATTATATTTCCGGGAAATATCATATATTATTTTAGTATATAAGAAATAAACAATCATAATGACTGTAAAACTAATTAATGAATATGTCCCAGTTTTACTAAATATATATAACAATAGCGCAAATAATGGATAATTGTAGTATCCGTATTCAGTTGGAATGTTTTTTGACATCAAATTTTTAAACCAGTCAAAAATGTTATCATAGAATTGGTACAGATATGCAGCCTTAAAATGATAGGCTCCATCATCAGTAAAATACGGAATATACCTTAGCGCAATTAAGGAAATACCTATAACAAATAACATTAAATAATATCGACTATATCTAAACCTATAAACTATTGGAATTAATAAGAATGGCGTAGTTATAATTGGAAATAATAGAAATACACCAAAAAACATTAAAAAAACTAAAAACATTATATACTCCTTTTTAGCATTTTTTTTATACGACAGTATAAATTGGGAGTAAGTAAAAACCAGCTATATTTCACTTTAAATTTTACAGAAGCTTTAGAGTCAAAGATTATACTCCAGTAAAATGAACGTACTTTTTTAACAATATTTCTTAAAGCTTTTGTGTCCGTAGAAGCTGCGGCTTCAGATATATGAAAAGAACCTTGAACAATTTTTAAATTTAACGCCTTTTCTACACTATTACCACTATAAAATTGTTTTATTTGATTCCTGTTATACTCACCTGCTTCAAAAAAATCAAATCGCTTATCTGTAAATTGAGATTGTACGATACTTCCAGGACGACGATAGTAATGATAGGTAACAACAGGTGAAATAACTATTTGTTCAGCTAATCTTAAATGTTCAGCTACAACAAAAAAATCTTCATAAATTTTTCCTACAGGAAATGGTCTCATTTCTAAAATTTGTTTTTTATAAAGTTTTGCACATGCAGATACCGTTGCAACCTTATCTTCCAGCATTAATTCTAGTGCTTCTTCTTTCGTAACTCTTTGACTAGATTCTAAATTAAATTGTTCTGCGAAGTATTTTTCATATTCATTTGTAGTTTGAACTTTTGTTGAAATCAAATCAGCTTGATATTTTGCTCGAATAAGAGTCAATAATTCAAATGTAAAAGGCTCTATATAATCGTCCGGATCCAAAAAGAATATCCACTCATTAGTTGCTTTTAACACTCCATAATTACGTGCATCTGATAGACCACCATTCTCTTTATGAAATACCCTAATCCAATCATATTCTTGAGCATATTTATCACATAATTTTCCTGAATTATCAGTAGAGCCATCATTGATTAGTAAAACCTCAAAATTTTTATGTGTTTGATTTACTAAACTATCTATAGCGTAATGAAGGTAATCCTCAACATTATATACAGGAATAACTACACTAATATTCATCCATCTCACTCCATTCTTTTTGTTGCTTTTTGATTAACGGTTTTAAGATGGGGTTAAATATATTTTTAAATCTAGAATTTATATAAATTAGTGAGACCGTTTTTTTCGAATGATCATATTTCCATCTATAATGGCACTTATGAGCATAACTAAATAATCGGCTCGCTTCCTCGATATTCTTATTCATTATAAACAACTGACATTGCTTGTTGATTAAGTATGTCAATGCATTTTTGACTACTGGCTCTAAGTTCTTATCAAATCGAATTACTTCATAATAATTGAGAATTTTTTTGGTTACTCTATTGTGATGATCTGCTTTTTGTTTCATCACATTTAAATTCATACTCTGATCTTTTCTACCTAAGAAATACTGGTAAACATTTAAATCAAGATAAACATAACTTTTTACGTATTGCAAAGGTAATAAAGTATATTCCATATCAACATAAAAGGTTTTTTCACTTATATTAATTCTAGATTCTTTTAATATCGATGTTTTATAAGTCAGAGCATGCATGGGAATACGTTTGAAAGGTATTCCCTGATATATTTTATTACAATCTAAAATATCAGAAAAACTAATCTCTTTTTCAGTCTGATTATAGGTATGTTGTTCAGTATAATTTGTAATAATCATATCGACATCTATACCTTTAAGTTCTTCTAATAATTTTTCAAAATTTGGTACATCAACCCAATCATCCCCATCAATAACTTTAAAAAATTTTCCTTTAGATTCTTTTATACCAACATTAATCGTTGATCCATGTCCACCATTCTCTTTATTAACAACTCTAATATTTAGACAACTATTATTAATTAATTCTTCTACAACTTGAAGTGAGTTATCCGTACTACCGTCATTAACAACAATCACTTCAAAATCCGCATAATATTTTTTATCTACTTGTTTAAATGATTCTATGCACTTAGTAATATATTGTTCAATATTATACATTGGTACTATGATTGTTACTAATTTATCGTACATTTCATTCTCCCGTCATTTTTTCTATCAATTCAATCCATTGTTTAGTAATTTTCTTTTTATTGAATTTATCAGTATCTAACATCGCATTTTGCGAAAAGCCTAATCTCAATTCATTTTTTTCAATTAATTCTATTATTTTTTGACTCATTTGATTTATATCAAAATTCTCAATTAGATACCCATTTTCTCCATCCAATACGATTTCTGCTGGCCCAGTGGGACAATTAAAACTGACAATAGGTAGTCCATACTGTTTGGCCTCTAAAAGAACTAAGGGAAGTCCTTCGTAACGGGAAGTCATTACATAAATAGCATGGTCTGGATAAATATTATCTGTACCTTTCACATTCCCCTTAAACTGAACTTGTGGCAAAACGCCACCTTTATCCAATTCCTTTATCAAATCTTGTTTAATTTGATCATTGCCCGAGCCATATATATCCCATTGCCAATCCGGATATCTTGATAATACCTTGATTGCGACTCTCGATAAATAGTCATAACCTTTTTGCTTGTGAAATCTACCGACAGTAATTAGTTTTTTAGAATAAAGATTATATTTTTTTTCTACATCTATAGAATTTATCCAATTATAAATGTAATCAACTCTTTTGGGGTTTATCTTATATTTTTTTATATAATTATTTCTATCAACAGTAGTTAGTGTAATTATCTTATCTGCAAGTTTGGCTCCAACATATCTTTGAAGTTTTTTCATAGTAGTGTCTATATCTACGATAGAATTAGTATGATCACAAGAAATAAATTTAATATCCAATCCAATAGTACTCGCAATACCCACACTATTCATTCCCATTCCGATACCCAAAAGCAATTTAATATCGTTCTCTTTAATATATTTTCTTAATAACTTCACTGCTTTAAAAAAATTCTTACGTATTGATATTTTTTTAGAAGATAAATTTTTATAATGAACTCTATTACTTAATGGAAAAAATATGTCTTCTGTACTTACAACCGAAATTAGATGTACTTCGTACACTTTTGATAATTCATTAGCAAGATCTGTGGAAACTTTCAAGCCACCATCTGTACCATCTATAATCCACTTAACTAAAGCTATTTTCTTCATTAATTACCCCTGTACATTTAATTCTTCAAAATGTGCTACTCTATCCTCTTCTTTTGGAAGCTTCATATAGTCTCCATAAATGTGCTTTAGATATGAATCAAAAACTTCAGGGCAATTCAATTGTAGTTCTTCAAAATCTAATTTTATTCCGCTACCAAATATCGTTTTATCCACAATCTCTTTTTTACGATAACGTCCTAAAATATTTCCTACGTAAGTACTACTTTCAAAATCATACGTTTCAGCAATACTATGTATTTTCTCAACTATTTGTTCAGTTGGCAAAAGCTTACTGATACCAATCATTTTCATAAGCCACACAATAGAATTACCTACAAATCCCCGATCAACAATATTTAATTGATTAACAATTGATAATTTATACAATGTTCGATAGAATACAAATTTTGATAAAAATATATTTCTTAACAACTTATTATTTGGAGTACCATCTAATGGAAATAAGTCAATGTAAATTTCATATGATTTATTCCCAATTATGACCTTATCCTTTTTCTTATATTGCAATACATTTAAATTAATAACATTCTTTTCTATTACAACATTATCATCATTCAACAACTCTATAAGTTGTCTGTAACTACTTCTAGGTATACCTAAATCAATATCATCATCCCAAGGAATAAATCCTTTATGTCTAACCGCTCCTAAAAGAGTACCACCTAGAGCAAAATATGGAATATTATTTTTTTCACACACATCAATACATTTTTTTAAAAGTTTCAATTCTTCTTCATGTATTTTTTTCAAAATTTCTTGTTTTTCCATTATAAAAATTTTTTACCTCAATATTTTATAAATTTTTGGTCTGATTTTTGATTGTATAATTCCAACAACTTGAATTGCAATTTTGCGAGGAATTATCTTAAAAATTTTTAAAAATATATCATCTCTAACAATCTTGTACTCACCTTGGTAATAATGTCTAAACTCATCAACATGTGCAACTACACTACCCTCTTGCCAAGGCCTTCTTGATAAGAAACTCGTTGTAAAATGTCTAAGAACAATCTGACTTTTAGCCTGATTAATTTCTTCTTTTGAATAATATTTAATCGGTTTTTTAAATGTTATCATTTCCTCATAGCTCATATCTTCAAATATAGTCATATAATTATATTTCGGAGATATAGGTTTAAATGAATTGTATAAAACTGCATTCAAAACACCCTGATCACCTTGAATTATTTTTCCATCAAAGTCCTTAATAACCTTAAATAATTGATTTTCAACTTGTTCCTTACGCCATCTTTCTAAATCTATGAACATTACACCGGAGTTAAATATAGGTTTATCTTTTGGAATCTTTAAAACCTTTTTATATTCTTTGTTAAAAACATCTGCAACACCTAAAACAATATTCCCTTTAAAATCAATATCAAATAATTCTTTTAAAGAATTCATTACAATAATGTCACTATCTAAATATAAAACTTTAGAAATATTATTCGGAAGAATACTCCCTAATAATAATCTACTAAATGCACTCGCTGAACCTCTATCTAATTGTAACTTATATGGTATTTCAACATTATCAACCCAACAAATCTTTCTTTGTTCATATTCTTGTGATAAATTATTAATTTTATTTCTATTTTCATCAGATACATTATCTGCAATAATCCAAAGATTTATTTTCAAATCATGATTAGCATTATAAAGTGACTTAATAGAAGCATATAATACATCTACAAAGTTATTATCTGTTGCATAAACAATGTTCATTATTTTTATCCTTTTCTATACATAAAAGAGAGTTTAAGTTTTCTACATAGTAACCTAACTCTCCTATCATTTTATTTGAACACCAAAAATAATAATTAGGCTAAATGATTTTACTTTGCTCCATCTTTCATTAGAACCACTTTTATAGTTTTCAATAAAATTTCAATATCTTTCCAAATTGTCCAGCCATCTAAATAAGTAACATCTAATTTCACTACATCATCAAAGTTTTTAATATTACTTCTACCACTAATCTGCCAAAGTCCTGTAATTCCTGGTTTAAAACTTAGACGACGTTTTTGTTCCGGTGTATACTTCATATACTCATCCAAGGTTGGGGGTCTAGTACCAACTAAACTCATATCCCCTTTTAGAACATTCCAAAATTGTGGCAATTCATCTAGACTAGTTTTTCTAATAAAGTGTCCAATCTTTGTCACGCGTGGATCATTTTCAATCTTAAACATTCCACCTTGCATCTGATTCTGACTCATCAAGTTCTTCTTAATTTCCTCAGCATCAACTCTCATAGAACGGAATTTGTAAAATTTAAATATACGTCCATTTCTACCAACCCTATCCTGAGCAAAAATAGCAGGACCTCCATCTCTTTTTATCAGAGGAATAAGAAAAATAGACGCTATACCACAAATCACTAGATCAAATAAAGATCCGATTATATCCATCATTCGTTTTAAAGCAACATCACTCGAACGATAAAAGGTTGTCGAAAAATTAACAACACTAGAATTCCCAAATCGTTGAATCGCTTTTTCACTATTGGTTACAAAATCTAAGGCTGCTATATTGACAGCTACTGGTAAACCCATCGTTTCAAATTGAGAAACAAAGTCTGCAATTAAAAAGCTTTCGCTTGGGAGATTAATCACCACTTGGTCTACGACCGATCTCGTAGCATAGGTTACCAGATTATCCAGCTTAACTATTTCTACATCATAAAATTGAAGTTGCTCATCATCTACAATACAAATAGCCGAAACATAGCCATACTCATAAGTAGAAAGTTGCTTTAGTACTCTCTCAACTCTTGCACGTGTGGTCACTAGCAAGATACGCTGAGTATATTTTTTTTGAAGTGATAGATATTTCCAAATCTTACGAATCCAAATATTGACAATCATTAGCATAATTGAATTTACAGTCACAATGCATAATAGATTAGCTAATGATAAATATGGTATATTTGGTTCTAAAATAGGAAAAACTATACAGGATAAGAAAATATAAACCAGTATATATTTTAATGTTTGTATACATTCCTCTGCAAGGGTCCGGTATTTGAAATTTTTACTATATGCACTAATGTAGTAAGAAATAGTGTGAACCACCATCAGAAATACCAGAAGTTCATGACTAGCTAATACAAACGATAACAGATAAATTGGAAACAGTTGTATTATGAGAATCTCTAATTTTCGAATATTTGATACTTCTCTCAAAACTACCTCCTAGCTAACTCTACCTACTTCTTTTTTCCATAATTTCCATAAGAACCATAGGCTCCATAGGCTCCATAGCCACCATAAGCTCCGTATTTTTCAACTTCTGTGTTAAATTTATTTAGAACTACACCTAAGAAAGGTACCCCTGTCTGTTCCAATTGCTCTTTGGCTTTTATGACATCACGACGTTTTGTCTCTCCTGCTGCTGTTACCAAGATTGAAGCATCACATTTCTGTGTAATGATGGCAGCATCAATGACCATCCCAATCGGTGCTGTATCCACAATGACATAATCAAAATACTTACGCAGGGTATCAATCATGGTATGAAAATTTTCACTTTGAAGGAGGGCTGTTGGATTAGGTGATACCGGTCCTGCCTGAATAACAAACAGATTTTCAACGTTTGTATCACAAAGTCCATGAGAAAGGTCTGTAGTTCCTGCCAAAAAGTCAGTCAATCCAGTAATTTTTTCCCTTGACTTGAAGACACCAGACATAACTGAATTACGGATATCCGCATCTACTAGTAGTGTTTTATATCCTGCACGCGCGAAAGCCCAGGCGATATTAGTTGAAGTTGTTGACTTCCCCTCACCAGGTTTGACAGATGAAATGGCAAGAACTTTCAAATTATCACCACTCAATTGAATATTGGTACGCAAAGCATTATAGTGCTCCTCAGCTTTTTTGGCAAAATCTAAACGCTTTTGTCCGATTTCTAATATTGGCATGTTTTCTCCCTTACTTTAACTTATTCAAATCTGGAACAATTCCTAAAAGTGCAACCTGCATGACTTCTTCGACATCTTCTGGACGTTTTACACGATCATCCAACAATTCAAGTAATATAATCAAAATAACCATCACTGCACCACCTGCTAAGAAAGCAAGCATAGTATTGCGGCGAATATTAGGTGAGGATGGCGTTAAGGCCGGTCTTGCCTCCTCTAGTGTTGTCACATCTGATACGCGAGTTACCTTAATAATTTTTTCAGCGGCCACTTCACGAAGAGCATTGGCGATACGACTGGCTTCTTCTGGTTGATCATCCTTTACAGCAATCGATACAATACGAGTATCTACAGGCACTGTTACTTGAATCTTCTTGCTTAATCCTTTGCCTGTTTGTTCTAATTTAAGATTTGAAATGACTTTCTCCAGCACATCTTGAGAAAGGATAATTTCCTTATAGTCCTTCACAAGATAGCTACCAGCCTGCAAATCTTGGTTCGTCAACCCTGCATTTTCTGATTGATTTCGATTGACCACATAAATACGTGTTGTACTAGAGTACTCAGGCGTAAGAACAAAACTACTTACTCCAAAAGCTAGAACAGCTGCCACTATCGCAGTCAAGATGATAGCGATTTTCTTCTTCCAAAGGATTTTAAATAATTGAACAACATCAATTGCGATTTCTTTATTTTCTTTCATGTCAACTCCTATATAATTTGATCAGCTAAGATGAAGCGAGGATTCTCGATAAATAATTCTTTCGCTTTACCTTCACCGTATTGTTTTGAGATAATCTCATAAGCCTCTTTCATGTAAGGTGGTCTTTGGTCTAGATTGTGCATATCACTAGCAACAAAATGTACCAAATCACGCTCTAGAAAATAACGAGCTCGTTTCTTCATAAATTTATATTTATCCCCAAATAACTTTGGTTTTAAGATACTCGAACTATTGATTTGAGTATAGCAACCCATATCAATCAACTCTTTTACCCGTTTTTCGTTATTTTCTAATTCATGGTAGCGTTCGATGTGAGCAACTACAGGGGTTATACCAAGCATAAGAACATTGCTCAAAGCAGTATGGATTTCTCTGTAAGGAGTAGCCATACTAAACTCAATCAGAGCATAGCGTGTCCCATTGAGTCTTGGAATCACTTGCTTCTCTAGCTTCTCAAGTACATCACTAGTATAATAAATTTCTGCTCCATAGAGAATAGTCAAGTCTGGAGCCACTTCCTTAGCTAGCTCCTTAACTTCTTGGAAGTTTGTCTCTATCGTCTCCTCAGGAGTCTCAAACATCCCTTTTCGCCTATGCGATGTCGATACAATAGTCCTTACACCTTGTCTATAGGCTTCTGTCAGAAGAGCCCTGCTTTCTTGCTTAGTTTTCGGACCATCATCCACACCAAATACGATATGCGAATGAATATCAATCATTTTGCTTTATTTTCCTTCCATCACATCATTAATTGCAGCCTTGACTGACTCTAAACTGCTATCACTTATTTCCATCATGTAGAGGTTGCTCTCAGGCATAGCATAGGATGGTAAATCCATCCGCCCTGTTCCTTTAAGATCTTGTGAATTGATCTTATACGTTCCACCACTCTCAAGTTGGGTATTGACCAGGTTCATCATCGTTTCAAGTGGCATATTGGTTTGAATCGAATCTTGCAGCCCTTTTATAATACTGTCATAATTTTTCAAAGCTTCCGTCGAGGTCAACTTTTGCAAAATAGCGACAATGACCTTTTGCTGGTTACGGCCACGATCTCGATCTCCATCAGCTAAGGAATAGCGCTCACGCACAAAGCCAAGAGCGTCTTTCGAATCCAAATGTAATTTACCTGCAGAGTAATGTTTTCCGTTATTTGTATATGCATCAAATTCTTGGTCATTATAAACATCAACTCCACCGAGTAAATCAATCAATTTCAAGAAAGAGGTGAAATTCAAACGAGCATAATAGTTCAAGTCAATACCATAGAGATTTTCCAGTGTATGGATTGAAGCATCTACACCATAAATACCCGCATGGGTCAACTTATCCTTTTGGTTGTTGCCGCCATCTGCAATTGGAACGTAAGAATCACGAGGTGTTGTGGTCAAGAGAATCTTTTTCGTTTCACGATTCACTGTCATAATGATATTGACATCCGAACGAGAAACTGAACTAATTGGACCGTAAGTATCAATTCCGCTGATATAAACATTGAAACTGTCACCTTTGACATCCTTTGGAGTTTCAACCTTCTTAGTCAATTCTTTGGTATAGATTTTCTTAATCTTTGAAGCATAGTCTGGATATTCTGATTCGATAATATTTTCAAAGACACTGTTTAGAAGGATTGCCTTTGTATCTCCAGCTAACAAGCTCTTATAGGCCGCAAGATAAGAACTACTTTCTTCGACTGTCAATTCCATATTTTGACTAACTTTCAGATCATTCAGCAACTGTTGGATATTATCCTTATCTGTCCCAGTCGGCCCCATTACACTGGTTACTTGACTGATATTCTCAATTGGACTATCTGCTAACACCGCAATACTCATCGAATAGTTTGAGTAATTCGATGTTGCATTCAAACGACTGGTAAAGCCAATGAACTGACTTACAGCAAAGAGGGAAGTCCCATTGATTACCACACCAAGTAGTAATAAAATCAGCGTTAGATTTTTAGCTTTCTTGGACCAAATTAAAAAGAAGCACAAGATAGCTAAGGCCACAATTAAAACGGTAACTACTATGTTCAGATATCGGAAGGCAAGCATATTGTATTTGAAAATCAAAAACAATAAAAAGACCGCTAGTACTGTATAGATAGCTAGCAACCCCCAACTAATCAATATTTTTGTTTTACCCTGACGAGTTCGCTTCGAAGACCTACTCACAATATACCTCTATTATCAATTTTTATTTCATTTTATTATATCATATAAAAATATTCTTGTGGGGTAAATCCGCTTTGATAAGGCGTTTTTATCTTCTTTCCGAAACATTCTTTTTGACTTGCAAACAATTACATCAATAAATTTACCATATAGATATCAAAACGAGGTCCCTTACGGAACCTCGCTCATCTTTATTTTACATGATTTTCTGCTTCTTTTTGAGCTTTTTCGATTGCTTTTTTGCTTTCTTGCTCCCATTTAGTCTTCGCTTCTTCAAACTGTTTGGTTGTCACAGTATCTTTTTGCAGTTTCATGTACTTGTAGTTATTGCCATCACCCTTGATACCGACCAATGAATAACCTCTTGTAAATGGTGTCACTTTGGTTACAGATGCTGTTCCACCACTTGACATAGCTGACATGATCAGAGAATTATCAATCATCCAAGCCTGTGCTTCAGCATATTTTTCATAGCGTTTGGCTACATCTTTATTTTCACTATCCGCATCTTTGAGCATCTTGGTGTAGGTATCAAGACCCAGACTAGCAATTTTAGCTTTATCTTCCTGAGCATCTAGACCAAAAATCTTGAGGTAGAATCCATCCTCTGCATTGAAAGGATTGAGATAAGTTGATGGATCTTGGTAGTCACCTACCCAACCATCAAAGTTCAAATCATAGTCACGATCAGCTGGTGTCGGTGCTAAGAAGGCTACGTTATTAAAATCATCTGTTGAAAGTTGCTGAACATCAATGACAATGTTATCAACACCTAAAACTGACTCAAGGGTCTGCTTAACTGAGTTCATGCCTGTCACAGCATTTTTACTTGTTTGATCAACAGCTACATCCAAGTGAATAGGGAAAGTCGCACCTTGACTTGCCAATTCTTTTTTAGCTTCCGCAAATTTTGCTTGGGCTTTTTCTTTGTTAAAATAGGCATCCTGAGCATCTGCCAAGTTAATACCTGACCATTCTGTTCCGTAGTTGACCAATTTAGAAGCGACTACTTCTCCAAAGGTCTTGTCTCCAACTTGAACAAATGTAGGAGGCACTAAGGTGTTACGAAGGGTCTTGCTAGCCGCTTCTTCTCCATTTGACTGAGCAGAATAGGCTGTGCGGTCCAAGGCGAAATTCACCGCTTGACGGAAGTTTTTGTTCAAGACAGCTGTTTCAGTTGACTTCTTCTGCTCATCTGTCGTTTTAGACGTATGGTTGTAGGCCTTACGGTTAACGTTGAAATTGAAGTACCAAGAAGTCTTGTCCTGCAAGCTATAGACAATATTATCCTTATATTTTTCTTTTGTCTTGGCGAAGTTAGAACTATTTGGATAAACCCCAGCGATAGAATAAGCTCCACTTTCAAAGTTACGGATGGTCAATTCTTGGTCTGAGCCGTCAAAGTAAGCCAATTTTACGTGTTCAATCGATACTTTGTCATGATCATAGTAATGCGGATTCTTCACATACTCGATTGATGATTTTGATGTGAAATCTTTTAACAAATAAGGTCCGCTGTAGAGAATGCTATCTGGAGATAGGGTACCAAAATCTTTGCCTTTTGAGTTTAAAAACTCTTCATTCACTGGGAAAAGAATACTGTTGGTTGTTTTTGAGTTCCAGTAAGGTTCTGGGCGTGCCAAAGTATACTCAACAGTCTGGTCGTCAATGGCTTTCACTCCAACCTTAGAAAAGTCAGAATCCGCTCCTGTAATATAATCATTCAAGCCCTTGATTGAGTTTTGAATCAAGTCAATAGCCTGGGATTTATTATCCACTGCGTACTTGATACCTGTCACAAAATCTTGTGCCTTGACTGGCGCGTACTCTTCACCGTCAGCCGTGAACCATTTGGCATCTTTTCTCAATTTGTAGGTATAAGTCAGACCGTCGCTTGAAACAGACCAGTCTTCTGCCAAAGACGGAACTAGGTTTCCGTGGTTGTCATTTTCAAGCAAACCATCAACTAGGTTAGTAATAATAGCTGTATTATCAGCGTAGTAGTCTAACAAATAGTTAAATGTAGTTGGATTTCCACTAAAGGTTGATGAGTAAGTCTTTGTATCTGAACCTGATTGTCCGCAAGCGGCTAAAAGCAAAGCAGCCGCAAAAGTCAGGCCTGCACTAAGGACACGCTTTTTTGTATTCATCTTCTTTCTCCTTTATGTTAGTTTTTATAACATAGATTTATTTTACCAAAATAGTGGAAATTTGTAAAGTTAATTGAATTTTGAGAATGAAAGTTTATAAATCTTAGCCATAAAAAAACAAAGGATTTCTGCCTTTCATACAGTCCTCCCTTGTTTTTATACGATTTCATTTTTAGATTTTTCTGTAAAAAATGTTTATAGTAATTCCACACAGAAAGCGTCCCATGGAACCAAGATTTGTTTTTCAAAAGCTTCTTGAGCCACAGTGTTTTCAATCAAAACAGATTTGACTTTTCCTTCTACTGTCATGTCTTGCTCTTCATTGGATAAGTTGGCCACAACTAGGAAGCGACGGTCGCCATCTTTACGGATATAGGCAAAGACCTTGTCAGCTGTTTCCAATAGTTCAAAGTCAGCTCGAATCAGCCAGCTATTCTCCTTACGGATTTGAACCAGTTTCTGATAAGTATAGAAAATAGATTCTGGATTTGCCAGCGCTTTCTGAACGTTGATTACTTCATAGTTTGGATTGACCGCCAACCAAGGCTGACCTGTCGAGAAACCACCGTTTTTGCTCTCATCCCATTGCATTGGAGTACGGGCATTGTCACGTCCAATGACACGGATACTGTCCATGATTTCTTCCATCGGAACACCTTTTTCAAGAGCTTCACGCGCATAGTTAAGAGATTCAATATCTTCTACTTGGTCCAGCGTTTCAAACGGATAGTTGGTCATCCCAATCTCCTCACCTTGGTAGATATAAGGAGTCCCTCTCATGAGATGAAGCAATATTACAAAGGCTTTGGCAGATTTTTCGCGGTATTCTTGATCATTTCCCCAGATTGAGACAATACGAGGGAGGTCATGATTGTTCCAGAAGAGGGAATTCCAGCCGTCCTCAACTCCTAACTCTGTCTGCCATTTGTTGAAAATCTCTTTTAACTTAGCGATATTCAGCTCTTTTTGATAGTGCCATTTAGGCTGACCTTCCTGATACTGAAGACCGATATGTTCAAACTGGAAGACCATAGACAATTCTTGCCCCTTTGGATCCGAGTAGAGCTTGGCAATCTCTGGCGTTGCTCCCCAGGTCTCTCCCACTGTCAAGAGATTCTTATCTCCAAAGGTCGCCTGATTCATCTCCTTGAGATAGGGATGGAGCATGGGACCATTATTGACTACTTTCTCGTCAGGAATTTTCCCAATCATGTCAATGACATCCATGCGGAAACCACCAATGCCTTTATCAATCCAGAAATTCATCATCTCATAAATTTTCTGACGAAGTTTTTCATTTTCCCAGTTGAGATCAGGTTGCTTCTTGCTGAAAAAGTGGAGATAGTACTGATCTGACTTTTCATCGTACTCCCAAGCAGACCCACTAAAGATAGACTCCAAATCGTTTGGTTCATCCCGCCAGATATAGTAGTCTCGCTCAGGGCTATCAGGATTTTCACAGGCCTCGACAAACCAAGCATGTTCATCTGAGGTATGATTGACCACCAAGTCCATGATAATTCGGATATCACGCTTCTTAGCTTCCGCGATCAGTTGGTCCATATCCTCCATAGTCCCAAAAATAGCCGCAATCGCTTGATAATCAGCAATATCGTAGCCATTATCATCCATAGGGCTGTCATAAACGGGAGAAAGCCAAATCGCTGTAATCCCCAGCTTGGCTAGATAGTCTAACTTACTAGTAATTCCTGGCAAATCGCCAATTCCATCTCCATTGCTATCCATAAAGCTCTTAGGATAGACTTGATAGACTACGGCATTGTGCCACCATTTTTCTTGCATCTTATTACCTCATTATTTTCATAATCTACAATCTATGATAGCGCTTTTCAGAATTTTGTGCAAGCGTTTGCCTAATCTTTTTGATTCCTTTTTTAACTCCATAGTTTCCTAACTTCCAATTTTTTATTATAATAGAGGTCAGAGGTAAAAAAATGAAAAAACAAGCTTTTAGTTCTGAACAATATTTGAATCTACAGCGCGACCATATTTTGGAGCGCATTAACCAATTTGACGGCAAGCTCTACTTGGAGTTTGGTGGCAAAATGTTAGAAGATTTCCACGCTGCTCGTGTTCTTCCTGGTTATGAGCCTGACAACAAAATCAAGCTCTTGCAGGAGTTGAAAGAGCAGGTTGAGGTTGTGATTGCTATTAATGCTAGCAATATCGAGCATTCCAAAGCACGTGGTGACTTGGGCATTTCTTATGACCAAGAAGTTCTTCGTTTGATTGATAAATTCAATGAGCTGGGAATTTTTGTCGGCTCAGTGGTCATTACACAGTACGCTGGCCAACCCGCTGCAGATGCCTTCCGCAACCAACTTGAGAAAAACGGAATTGATTCTTATCTTCATTATCCAATCAAAGGATATCCGACAGATATGGACCACATTATTTCTCCTGAAGGTATGGGGAAAAACGACTACATCAAAACCAGTCGCAACTTGATTGTCGTAACCGCTCCTGGACCTGGTTCTGGAAAATTGGCAACTTGTATGTCCAACATGTACCACGACCAAATCAATGGTATCAAGTCTGGTTACGCGAAATTTGAAACCTTCCCAGTTTGGAACCTCCCACTTCATCATCCAGTTAATTTGGCCTACGAGGCTGCAACCGCAGACCTTGACGATGTCAACATGATTGACCCTTTCCATCTCCAAACCTACGGAGAAACCACTGTCAACTACAATCGTGATATCGAGATTTTCCCAGTGCTCAAACGCATGTTGGAACGCATTCTAGGAGAGTCTCCATACGCTTCTCCGACAGATATGGGTGTCAACATGGTTGGTTTCGCTATTACAGATAATGAGGCTGCTATCGAAGCCTCTAAACAAGAAATCATCCGTCGCTACTATCAGACTGTTCTTGATTTTAAAGCCGAAAAAGTTGGCGAAGCTGCTGTCAAGAAAATTGAGTTGCTTATGAACGACCTCGGCATCACACCTGCAGACCGCAAAGTTGCTGTCGTTGCCCGTCAAAAAGCAGAAGAAACTGGCGGACCAGCCCTAGCCCTTGAATTGCCAAGCGGAGAAATTGTCACTGGTAAGAACTCAGAACTCTTTGGCCCTACAGCAGCTGCTCTTATCAACGCTATCAAGAAATCAGCTGACATCGCTAAAGAAGTAAAACTAATCGAACCTGAAGTTGTTAAGCCAATCCAAGGTCTTAAAATCGATCATCTCGGTAGCCGCAATCCACGCCTTCATTCAAATGAAATCCTGATTGCACTTGCTATCACAGCTACAGAAAATCCTGATGCTGCTCGTGCTATGGAAGAACTTGGTAACCTCAAAGGAAGCGAAGCCCACTCAACCATCATCTTAACCGATGAAGACAAGAATGTCCTTCGTAAACTAGGTATCAACGTAACCTTTGACCCTTACTACCAATACGACCGCTTGTATCGTAAATAAAGATTTCAACCTCTCCAGCCTCGGAGAGGTTTTCTCTCTGACTCAAGAGCCGGCTTTATGTTATAATGAAAGAAGAAAACTGAAAGGATTTACCATGTCAAAAGAAGTTATTGTTGAAAGTTTTGAACTTGACCACACCATTGTTAAAGCACCCTATGTTCGCTTGATTGGGGAAGAAACAGGACCAAAGGGAGATATCATCTCCAATTATGATATTCGTTTAGTGCAACCAAACGAAGACTCTATCCCTACCGCTGGCCTTCACACTATTGAGCACCTCTTGGCCAAGCTCATCCGTACTCGCATTGACGGCATGATTGACTGTTCACCATTTGGTTGCCGTACAGGCTTCCATATGATTATGTGGGGGCGCCACACCAGTGCTGAAATCGCGGCCGTCATCAAGGATTCGCTCAAGGAAATCGCTGAGACTACTACTTGGGAAGAGGTTCCTGGAACAACCATCGAATCTTGCGGTAACTACAAGGACCACAGCCTCTTTTCTGCTAAAGAATGGGCAAAACTCATCTTGGAACAAGGGATTTCAGATGATGCCTTTGAACGCCATGTCATCTAAACACAAAAAAGGAACCAGTTTTTCAGCTGGCTCCTTCTTTTTTATGCTCAAAATTCTGTCTTAGGCTTTTTCACG
Source organism: Streptococcus mitis (assembly GCF_019929545.1). GTDB lineage: Bacteria > Bacillota > Bacilli > Lactobacillales > Streptococcaceae > Streptococcus > Streptococcus mitis_BU. The sequence continues at coordinate 134,350 of NZ_JAHZPT010000001.1, read as the reverse complement.
AATGACCAAAACACCATCTTCCATATCAGCTTCTAGGTGTTTAGCATCAAGGTTATCCAAGTGGAAATCTGTGACTTTGTCACGGATTTGTTGTTCAACCACACGACGGAGTGGACGAACACCCATAACTTCATCGTAGCCTTCCTCAGTCATGTATTCTTTAGCAGCTTCGCTCACTGCCAAGTCAATGTCTTTCTTAGAAAGCGTCTTGTTAACTTCAACCAACATAAGGTCTACAATCTTAGAAAGATCTTCTTTGCTCAAGTGTGAGAATTCGATGACAGCATTGAAACGGTTAAGGAATTCTGGACGGAAGTAAGGTTTCAAACGATCCATCAATTCTGGTTTATCAGCATCTTCTGTCAAGTTAGCTTCGTAACCAAAGCCTGCGTTTGAAGTTGCGATAATCACCGTATTCTTGAAGTTGACAGTGTTACCTTGACCATCTGTCAAACGACCATCGTCCAAAACTTGAAGGAGAAGGGTGATGACTTGAGGGTCAGCCTTTTCAATTTCGTCGAGAAGGACGATTGAGTATGGATTGCGACGGACGCGTTCTGTCAAGGTATTGTTGTTGTCATCGTAACCAACATAACCTGCAGTTGTACCAATCAATTTAGATACGGATGTGCGGTCGCTGTATTCTGACATGTCCAAACGGATGATAGCATCTTTCGTTCCGAACATATCAAGAGCCAATTGTTTAGCCAACTCAGTCTTACCAACACCAGTAGGACCTACAAAGAGGAAGCTACCAATTGGACGGTTACCTTCATCAAAACCAGCACGGTTACGACGGATAGCTTTTGCTACTGCTTCAACGGCCTTATCTTGACCAATAACTTTCGTCTGCAAACGATGACCCATATCTTTCAAACGTTCGATGTCCGTAGCCCCCATTTGAGATACTGGAATACCCGTCATACGTTCTACAGATTCAGCCACATCGTTGACACTTGCAGTCACTTTCATATCTTCTGTATGGTTTTCGATTTTCTTTTCCAATTCTGCAATGCGTGTTTTATAGTTTAGAGCTGCTTCAAAATCTTCTGCCTCAACTGCTTTTTCTTGCTTGTCTTTTTCTGCCTCAATTTCACGTTCAACAGCATGAACATCTGTTACTGGATGCTGAGCTGCCAAGTGAGCCGCCGTAACATCGACAAGGTCGATAGCCTTATCTGGCAAGCTACGTTGTGGAATATATTGAACAGAGTAATCAACGGCAGCTTTTAAGACTTCATCTGGCAAAATAACATTGTGGTGTTGTTGATAAAGATCTCGAATACCTTGAAGAATCTTGAAAGTATCTTCAGCAGATGGAGCATTAACCTTCACTTCGTTGAAACGACGAGCAAGGGCTGCATTTTTCAAGATAGTATTACGGTATTCATCTTGAGTAGTTGCGCCAATCACTGTCAATTCTCCACGTGAAAGAGCTGGTTTCAAGATATCAGCAAGACCTTTAGACCCTTGACCATCACCTGTGCTACCAGCACCAAGAATTTGGTGAATTTCGTCGAAGAAAAGGATAATATTTCCAGCTTCTTTGACTTCGTTTACCAAGTTTTGAACGTTTTCTTCAAGACTACCGCGGTATTGAGTACCAGCCTCAAGACCAGAGATATCAATGGAAATAATTTCCTTATTCTTAATAGCAGCTGGAACATCACCATTCACAATGGCTTGTGCTAGACCTTCGACAACTGCTGTCTTACCAACACCTGCGTCTCCGACTAAAACAGGATTGTTCTTGGTACGGCGTGAGAGGATTTCAGATGTCTCTTGAATTTCCTTGTTTCGTCCGATGACTGGATCCAGCTTGCCCTCACGCGCTTCTGCTGTTAAGTTTCGACCCAGTTTAGCAAGGACACCATCTTGTTTCATACCTGAAACCTGTTGTTGCATTTGTCCATCAGCTTCTGCATTTCCTGGTAATTGACCAGTCGCACGATAGTGAGCAAATTCCTCAGGTGTCACTTCACGTCCATTAATCAAGTAACGGCGATTTTCAGAACTATATCCTCGCATACCACCCATCAATTGGTTAAACAAATCATCCATGTTGTTAAAATTATTAAAATTGTTATTCATATTCTTTACCTCTTTTTGTTATTTATTATTACTGATATTGACTATATTTGACCTTTTCTTTAAAAAATTTAGACTAGCTAAATCGCTACTCTACGTACTATTTCTGGTTTTTCTTTTTCAAGCAGGAGTAGACTATCTTTACTTCTAAAGATTTCTAGATTAAACATAGACCCACCTCTTTCTTTTTTACTTTAAATAAGCGTTCTAGTAAGGCTTTCATTTACCTTACGTTCATAATATACTACATTAGTCAGAAAAGGTCAAGAGATTTGACTTTAATTGACCAATATTTTTTAGAATGCAAAAACACCCTGAAACTGAACATCAGGGTGCCATTCTTACATCAAATATAAAATTGCTAGGGTCAGGAGACTTGCTAGAAGCCCTACTCCCCAAAAGAAGAAGTCAACCTTCCACTCACTCCAAGGATTTCCTTTACCAGACAGTCCTCCAAGCTCAAAATGGTGATGGACAGGTGTCATACGGAAAATACGTTTACCACCAGTCATTTTGAAATAGCTGACTTGCATCATGACTGAGGTTGTTTCAAAGACATAAATAATTCCGATAATCAAGAGAGTCCATTCTTGGTGGAGGGCCATAGAGATAGCTGCCAGCATTCCACCGAGAGCCAAACTTCCCACATCCCCCATAAAGACCTTAGCAGGCTTATGGTTAAAGACAAAGAAACCAAGTAAACCACCAATCATGGCAAGAATCACTAGAAGGATATCCATCTGACCTTGCACATAGGCAATAACTCCATAGGCAGACAAACTAATCACAACAGAAATACTAGCTAAACCATCAATACCGTCTGTCAAGTTTACTGCGTTTGAAAAACCGACTAGCCAGAAAAGAGCGAAGACAATATAGAAAATCCCTAGATGCACTTGGTAACCAAAGACAGAAAGCATATCTCCACCGCGCTCATAGAAAAGGTAGAAAATGACACCACCTAGAAGCTGAAGAGCCAATTTCTGTTTGGGATTAAGGCCCTCATTGATTTTACGGAAGACCTTGAGGAAGTCATCTAAAAATCCGATTAAACCATAAAGAACCAAGATAAATAAAATCATACCGACATTATTGCTGAGTTGATTACTAAATAGGGCAAAAAAGAAAGCAACTAAAACAGAAGCAATTAAGAAAACCAAACCTCCCATTGTAGGAGTTCCAGCTTTTGCCTGATGCTGTTTGACATCCTCATGCATCTGCTGACCTGTAATTTGCGCCTTTCTATAAAATTGGATAAAGGCTGGAATTCCTACTAAAGTTAGTAAAAATGTCACAATTCCAGCACTGATAGAAATAAACATATTAGTCTCCTAAAGTTAATTTAATTTTTTTAATGTTTTTGATAGCTGTATTAGTCCGAACATCCTGCTTCTGAACGACGGAACCTGAACCTTCAAATTCCAGCTCGATATCCAACCATTTAGCAAAGGTCTCGGCAGTCTCTTTTTTCCAGCCATACATGTCTGGAATTTCTTCTACCTTATCCGATAAAAGGAGAACTTGTTGGTTTGGTGCAAGATTGGTCCCTTCTTCTACAGAAGTCTCTTTAATCTTTGTTCCAGTACCTACAACGATTGGTTGCACAATATTTCGGCGTAAGGCTTCCGCCAAATCACCAGGTGAAATGTCCTTGATGCTAGGCATTGCATAAGAAGACTCTGTCGTCACTTGATCTAAATTCTTAGCTGGAGATTGAAGATTAAGTGACTCTTTCATCGCTGAGGCTCTCTCAAGAATTGGATTAGTAAACTCCCCAAGCGGAATACCTGAATAATGCTCAGGTTGTTGAACCGTCACATAGAGAATAAAGTCAGGATTTTCCGCTGGGTGCATAGATACAACTGAGAAAATGTAGTTTGTTGAACCTGTAAGGTAACCACCATTTTTCTCATCCGCAATCTGCGCAGTCCCTGATTTAAGGGCCACATTCTGACCCGGAACATTGACAGTTGCCTTGCCTGTACTATGATTATACATAGTTCCATATGTAGGGTCTGTTCCTACTAAGACCATATGAGTCCGAGTTTGACTTGCCGCATCCTTAGAAACAGGATTCCCTACAATTTCTTTTTGAGATTTACGAACGGTTTGATCATTTGGATCATACAAGGCCGTAATAAATTTAGGCTCTAGCATGACGCCATCATTGGCAATGGCTGTAAAGGCACGTAGCATCTGGGTCTGCGTTACAGAAATCCCCTGACCAAATGCACTCATGGCAATATTGACAATATTGTCAGCTGGAAGTTGGCCTGCATATTCATCTGTCAAACCAAAACGAGTTGGAACCCCAAATTTAAATCGGTTTAGATAATCCAACCACGTAGCATCTCCCATTTTTTGTTCAAGTAGACTCATTCCAACATTACTGGAGTGAGCGAAACCTTGTAAGAAAGTCATCATCCCACCAGTCGTCAAACCATCATTAACATCCCAATCTCGAATTGTCGCATCCGCTATTTTTAATTCACTACTATTGAAGTATTCTCCACCTGGGAAGGTATTGTTATCAATAGCAGCTGCTAGCGTCATGACCTTCAGGGCTGATCCTGGTTCGTAATTACTTTGATAAAGAATATCACGCCAAACAAAGTCTTTGGTGATACCATCCTTAGTATCTGCATTAAAGGTAGGTCGTTGGGTGGTAGCAAGGATTTCACCGGTCTTTGCACTGACCAAGGTCGCGGTCATATACTTACCTTTTACTTTTTCTAGAAAGGCATCCATCTGAGTTTCCATGAAAGATTGGAGCGGGCTAGACAATGTTGTATAAACATCCTTGCCATCCACAGTTTGTTGCGACACCTGTTCTGTTCCTGGTACGATATTTCCTACACGGTCTTTTTCATAGGTAATAATACCGTCTGTCCCAGCAAGAATGGTATTTAACGAACTCTCCAGACCAAAAGTTCCTAATAAACTCTTACTGCCGTCCTCATTTTCATGAAGTTGGGCTAACCCAATAAAACTAGAAGCAAATTGTCCATTTGGGTAGCTTCTGTTAGGGCTAGTTGTAAAGTCTATTCCTTCCACACTAGCATCTTTCAAGTCTTTTTTAATAGCCATCATATTGGCATAGGTAATCCCATTTCCTTTTGCACCAAAGGAAACCTGGGTCAGATTTGGTTGAGCCAATTGCTCTTTCACATAAGCTTCATCCATATCCAAATACTTATGGAAGACTTCAGCTACCTTATTAAACTGCGAATTCTCTACATAAAGAATTTTACCCGTTGCTGACTTGTATTTTTTATCAATAACAGCATAGACGTTATAAGAGGTCGCATCTTCAGCGATAGGCACTCCATTTCGGTCATAGATCGTCCCACGTTTGGCAGGTACTGTTCGAGTTGTTTGGTGAACCTTTTTAGCTTCTTTTACTAAGTCAGTACCAAATATATTACCTTTTGCGATAATATAAGCAAAATTGGCCAAAAAGAGGGCGAAAAGGGCAACAGCTACAAAGCTGAGGTACTTGCCAACTATCCTACGGTTTTTTGCTGGAGATTTACGATTTTTTATCGCAAATCGGGTTATTTTTTCTGTCCATTTCATATCTTACTCCGCTGTTCGGATGTTTTCATTATTCAATTTCAAATCTTTTTTATCTGCAATCTCTTTCAAGCGCTCTGAACGAATCAATTCATTCACTTCCTGCTTAGCATCATCGAGCTCTGTCTTCTTTTCCTCTATCTGCGCATTGATTTTTGTCAAATCACTTTGCACTTGCAAGAGTCGTGTCTGCATAAAGATAATGCTCACTGCTAAAACGAGAGCCGTAAAAGCGATGGAAAGATAAAAAGCCTTCTCCACACGTGAGAATTTTTTTATACGATTCTGCAAGAATTGACTGGTTGTTTCTTTCTTATCTACCATTTTTTCCTCTTACTTGTGAATTTTTCTGGCCACGCGCAACTTGGCTGAGTGCGAGCGGTTATTGGCTTCTAATTCTTCTGCACTTGGCAAGATTGGCTTACGGGATACCAATTCCATCTTGGGCTTGAGATCATCTGGGATGAAAGGCAAACCTTTGGGAACTTCAACTGTTGAAGCCTCCTTGAACAATTGCTTGGTCAAGCGGTCTTCTAATGAATGAAAGGTAATCACTGAAATTCTACCATCCAGAGCCAACATCTCCATAGCCTGCTGGATGGACTCATCTGCAGCTCCCAGTTCATCATTGACTTCAATTCGAATAGCCTGGAAAATCTGCTTGGCAGGATGACCCTTCTTCTTGAGCTCCTTGGCAGGTTTAGCCGACTTGATAATTTCTGCCAACTCAGTCGTTGTCTCGATTGGCTTGACTTCACGTGCTTGTTCAATCTTACGCGCAATCTGTTTAGAAAATTTGTCCTCGCCATATTTGAAGAAAATTCGAACCAAGTCATGATAGTCATAGTGGTTCACCACTTCATAAGCTGTCAGACTAGCATCCTGATTCATGCGCATGTCTAGTGGCGCATCCTTTTTATAAGAAAAACCACGCTCTCGCTGGTCTAGCTGAGGACTAGACACTCCCAAGTCATAACAAATTCCATCAATTTCCTGAACACCAGCTTCGTGCAAACGTGTCTGTAAATGACGGAAGTTATCCTTGATAAAGGTCACCATTCCCTTTTCAATGTAAGGTGCCAAACGTTTTTGCGCATTGTCAATGGCATTCTGGTCCTGGTCAAAGGCATAGAGATGGCCTTTTTCACTTAATTTACTTAATAAATATTCGCTATGGCCCGCTCCACCCAAAGTCGCATCAACGTAGATACCGTCAGGCTTTACGTCGAGCATATCAATCGTTTCGTGGAGTAAGACCGTTACATGATGAAATTCTTTTGTCATATCCTATCTATTTTACCACAAATCCGACTAGCTTGCACTAGTCAGACAAATAGGTCAAAAAAAGTAAGATTTCTTTAAGAAATATGTCAAATATGCTTGACATCTATTTCATAGAAGAATATAATATAGTCAAATATATACGACACAAATCAGAAAGGAGTCCAGATGAATCGTGTGAAAGAATTTCGCAAGGAACTGGGCATTTCCCAGCTCGAGCTAGCCAAGGATATCGGTGTCTCGAGACAGACCATCAATATGATTGAAAACGACAAGTACAATCCAACCCTGGAACTCTGTCTCAATCTCGCCCGCAGCCTCCAAACTGACCTAAACAGTCTCTTTTGGGAGGATGATTTTTAAAAAAGGAGCCAACTCATGAAAAAAGAAACCTTCACTGAAAAACTCATCAAACGCACATACGGTATTTCTGGTCCCCTTGACGAATACAAACGGCGTGAGGCCGATCGTATCGGTAACCAAGTCTTTATCATCCTCTTTTATCTGATGATTTTCGGAAATCTTATTCCACTCCTTCTGGCCTATAAATACCCTCAAGAAGTGGCTCTAATCTATCCTCCTCTGATTCTAGTGATTGCCCTCATCGCTGCTGGCTATGTCACCTACCAAATGAAAAAAACAGGGATTACAGCTATTGATCCAGATATGCTAAGTGAGAAAGAAAGTAAGCAACTATACTACCCAGGTCTTAAAGCAGGTTTGTTCTTTGGTCTATGGATGTTTTTTATAACTCCTCTTCTCAGTATACTCATAGGTGAAGGTCAGGACTATTTTCATTCTCTCCTCACTATAAGAAATGGTGTATCAAGCATTCTCGGTTCTATCTTCTTCGGAGCAAGCATACAGTTCCTCATCTCCCGTCGCATTGCAAAAACTAAAAAAGAGCAAGATGAGGATTAGGAGGTGCCCTATGAAATCACTAGTAACTTTACTTACCTATCATCTTTTGTTTGCTTCTCTACTCACCTTCATCATCGTTTCAGGGAACTTGCCAATCTACGATATAGTCTTCCTTCCAGTCTTTGTTCCAGCACTCAACAAAGGATTGACTTATCTAAAGATTGACTCCCAAAAAACGCGCATACTCAACTTAGCACTATTCTTTATGATTCTATCCTTACCACAACTGACGCTCATTTCAATCAATTGGAAATATTATATACTGCTAACTATCGCTATCCTTTCTTCTATTACTTATCTTTATTATCTCTATCAATTCGTAAAAGAAACAAAATAACATCGTTCATTTAGGAGAAATCACCCATGAAAAAAGAAGACTTAACAACTCGCCTACTTCGAAATTTCTTTCATATCCAAGGGCCTTTTGATGAATGCCGTCAAGAGGTTATCTACAAGGCTTGCGCCCGTTCCATGATCCAAATCTTTTACTCTTCCTTCATTCTCTTCCTATTCTATATTTTGTTCGGAAGCTTTATAGAAATTGTTCGAAATGTTATGCCCTACATCTATTTTGGACTCATTTTGTTCATGAGTATAAAAGCTCAAAAAGCCGTCCAAGAGCTTCATCTTGAAAAGGATGACAAATCAGAAATCATTCTCAAAACCTACAGCAAAGCCCAAATCAAATTCCGAAGCTGGATTGTGTTTATCAGTATTCAGATTGGCTTCTTTACCTTACTCATCTTTCATAAAGTCTTCGTTCAGCAGATGTCCCTTTCAGATTTTGTGAAATTGCTCATGCAATTCGATAAAAGTGTTCCTTTCCTGATGTATGGCCTGATTATCGGAAGCATTTTTGGAACCCTGACCTACGGATTTCTATCACTACAGGAGGAGAAAACTCCTAAAAATACCAAACAGAAGGAGAAAAGCAAGCAATGACTTCACTATACGATTTTTCAGTCTTGAACCAAGACAAGCAAGAAACTCCACTAGATGCCTATCGTGGTAAGGTTATTTTGGTTGTCAACACTGCTACTGGATGTGGTTTAACGCTCCAGTACCAAGGACTTCAAGAACTCTATGATCGCTATCAAGACCAAGGTTTTGAGATTTTAGACTTCCCTTGCAATCAGTTTATGGGACAAGCACCAGGTAGCGCAGAGGAAATCAACGCCTTCTGTAGCCTACATTACCAGACCAGCTTCCCACGTTTTGCCAAGATCAAGGTCAACGGCAAGGAAACAGATCCCCTCTATGTCTGGTTGAAAGACCAGAAATCTGGTCCACTAGGAAAACGAATCGAATGGAATTTCGCTAAGTTTCTTATCGGTCGTGATGGTCAGGTCTTTGAACGCTTCTCTTCAAAAACAGACCCAAAACAAATTGAAGAGGCGATACAAAACCTACTATAATTTCACAATCTCACTATTATTAGTTCTCCTTTAGCCTAAGAATAGTGGGATTTTTTGATGGGCTTTGACTTGAATAGGAAAACACCCCATGATATGAACCATGAAGTGTTGTAAAAATGATACATTCATAGCAGACAAGGCACTACTGACTGCTATTCTTGACTCCTGAATATGTATAGGTCCTATTTCTAGGACACGCTTTTTCCGTTACCACCCTAAAATAAAAGCTATGCTCCCGCCCATCCTTGGCATTTTCCTTGTTTAAGACAAAGTAGTTTTTCTGATTCATCGCCATGGTTCGTAGAATGTCATCAATCAAGAAAGTCAAGGGTACGTTCATGGCAGAGTATTTTTGAAAATCCTCTTCAAAATGAATATAGTTATCTGAAAAATAATCCATCTGCAGTTTGTTTTCATACAGCTCTTTTCTAGTCATAAACTCCCTCCTCCCACAGCCGAATTTCTAGGATATCTGCAACCTCTATCAACCTATATCCCTCGTTTGTCCTAATAGATAGAGTCTGATGTGATAACTCCCTCACCTCACCGATGATAGTCGCCTTCTGCTTCTTTTCCTTTACCACAAAACTTCCCTTAAGTTGGCCAACATAAAGCTGAGAAAGCAAGTGCAACTTCTCATCTGGAGTCAAATCCGTCGAAAAATCAACACGGCTTTTTTCTTCACTGAGCGAACTGGTGTGTTCTGAGAGGTAAAATCCCATCCACTTCTGCATCCCTGGATCTTGATAATCTCGCGCGGATTGAAAAGGTAAATAAGAACGATCAATCATTTTAATCCATCTAATCCTCCAGCAGAATGTCCCCCAATCAGCTTGCTTCTAGCAAGACTCCTAGAGGCTTCTTCCAGTGCATTGGCCTTTAAGAGAGAAGTGAAACCAAATTGTTCCCGAATGGAGTCAATGGCCGTCTGGAGCCTTTCTTCTTTTTCTAACTTGTTAACATCATCAAAGAGGGAGATCAATCCAAAGGACTCGTCTACAAATCCTGAATAGTTAACTCCGACACTTCTGACCGCTCCTGACGTGTATTTGTTATGAAATAGCTTCAAAACATAATCCGTTAAGACAGCTGTATTATTGGTCGGTTCGACCTTCATTTGTGTGTGAATAGACGGCCTGACCTCCTGTTTAGAGAAACCGACATAGATAGAGACAAGGGTTGTTTTCTTACCAGACCTTCTCAATCTAATAGCTACCTGCTCCGCCATTTCTCGGATAATAATTTCAATATCCCGTAGCTTCACGTAGTCTCTCGGCAAGATTTGAGAATTCCCCAAGCCCTTGGATTTGGCTTTATAGGGCTTATGAACATTGCTTTCATCAATTCCGTTAGCATGAAACCACAAACGCAGGCCAGCCTGACCCAGAGCTTTCTTTAACTGGTCGGGATTGCTGATTGCCAATTCCTTGATGGAAAAAATCCCCAGAGCATGCAAGCGTTTCTCCATCCGCCTGCCAATTCCCCAAAAGTCGGTCATCTTGGGAATGGACCAGACCTTCTCTTCCACATCCTGGTAAGACCAGTTGGCCCTCATGGTCGGAGTGTGCTTAGCCTCATTATCCAGAGCCAACTTGGCCAGTAAAGGATTGGCATTTGACATGCCCACTGTAGAGTAGATCCCTGTCTGCCTCCAAATATCCCTCTGAATACGAGCAGAAAGCATATCCAGCTTGTCTTTGCGAGAGAGACTCTTGTCTGAAATGAAATAATTAAGTGAACTAGTCAGGTCAATAAAGCCCTCATCGATAGAGTAGGGATAAATATCATCTGGACTGCCATAGTTTTGAAAGATTCGCTGGATTTCCATATTGACCGCGATGTACTCATCCATCCTAGGTGGCACAATCAAGGTCACTTGAGCCCAATCTTCGATGTAACGAACATAGTCTGAGTCGGTAGGTAGCCCTTGCTTTCGAGCATTGTAATAGGAAAATTTACGGGTCTTGATATCAAAGGGCAGATCATAGGCCCGACCAACATTTGACTTGCCAAAAATCTTCTTAAACAGGGGAGAGGAGGCTAGGATAAGACCAGTGGAATTATCCGCGCGACTCATGACACAAAGCGAAGTCTTCAGCGGATGCAAGCCCCTTTTCACACACTCGACACTGGCATAAAAGGATTTCATATCGACAAAGGCAATGTCACTTTTGGGCTCTCTGGAATAATCAAAGTAGCCCATAGACTAACCCTCCATCGGCACAAAGTTTCCAACGATAATGCCAACAATCCGAGGATCTTCCTCATAGGAGATGAAAATATCCTTGTATTTAGGATTGATAGAGACCAGACGCAATCCATTCTCCTCTCGATAGACCCGTTTGATATAGGTCTGGTTGTTGCAAACCACTGCATAAACCGCCCCGTCATAGTCAAATCCTGTCTCTCGAATCAGAGCCACTGAACCATTTTGGTATTTAGGTTCCATGGAGTCCCCAGACACCCATGACGCAAAATCATGAGCCAACTCCTCATTAAAGTAAACTGTATCAAAATTCTGATCATCGTAGACCGAAGCCCCAATCCCTGCTGACATGCGTTCATAAACACGGTACTCGTAGAGGCGCTCTGGCATAGCTGTCACTTTCTGGGCTTGCTCCTCTTGAGATAGGTTGCGAGCATAGAGAACAACCTTCTCCTTCCCTTGCTTGGAGAGGCTATGATAGAGACGGACAATCTCGATCTGAGTAAAATATCCTTTTGGTACTTTTAAAATGTTCTCTAGCTGGGCTACCTTCTCCTTGGACGGTTCCTTGACTCCACGTTCCCAAGCTGAGTAAGCCTGAAAGCTAATCCCAAGTTGCTCTGCAATTTCCTTCTGTGTTAGTTTTAACTCTTTCCTCCGAGCCTTTAATTTTTCTGGCTGATACATACTTCACCTCCTATTATGATGCTTTAATGGACATTATCTCTCTTAGAAAGACTAATCGATGCTTGAAGTCATATTTTTAAAACTCAACCAACATGGTTTAGTTTTATTATATAAAAAAAGTGTACAAATGTCCACTAGGAAAAGCAGAAACATCGTGAGTTTTATACTCAATGAAAATCAAAGAGCAAACTAGGAAACTAGCCGCAGGCTGTACTTGAGTACGGCAAGGCGACGTTGACGCGGTTTGAATTTGATTTTCGAAGAGTATTAATCAAACTAAAAGGACCTAGCCCTATACAATACAGAACTAAATCCTTTGAATAAATAATTGATCTAACTTTCAAAATCCCTACAGAAATTCCAGTTTTTCTCTATTTGATACCAGACATTAGTTTTTCAATACGTGGAACGTAGAAGAGTAAGATAATACCGAATACAATCGTAATTCCTCCAACAATTCCATAGTAAGCTACTTCAGTTTCACTTGTATAAAATTTTACAATTTGAGCATTGATAGCTTGGGCAGCAGCGTTACTCAAGAACCAGATAGACATCATTTGTGCTTGGAAGGATTTTGGTGCTAGCTTAGTAGTGACTGATAGACCAATAGGCGAAATCAACATTTCCCCCACAATCACAATAGCCCAACTCATAATCAACCAGAAAGGACTGACCTTAACATCTGTCCCAAAGATCATCCCTGGTAACATCATCCACAAGAAGGATAAACCTGCAGCTAATAAACCGTAAGCAAATTTCTTAGAAGAGGACGGTTGCTTTTTACCCATTTTCCCCCACAACCATGCAAAAATCGGCACATAAATCATAATGAAAAGTGGATTGATACTTTGGAAAAAGCTAGATGGGAAATGAATCTGATTCCCAAATACATTAAAGTAAAGTCGAGTTTGATCATCCGCAAATAGAGCGAGAACAACAGACCCCTGCTCCTCAATAGACCAGAAGAGCACTCCAGCGATAAATAGAGGAATGTAAGCAAATACTCGGGATCTCTCAGTAGCAGTTATTTTCTGACTAGATAAAATTTTGAAGAAATAGTAGATTGGAATAATTACAGCAATCACTGTAAAGATATTAACAATCATATCCACATTAAACTGGTGAGTAAAGACTAAACCTATAACCACGAGAATAACTACGACAAGTGTAAGCAGCAAACGTTTAATCAAGGTCTGCTGGTCCTTCTGTGAAAGTGGATCAGTGGGGTAAAGACTTGATTCAGGCAGATATTTCTTCCCATCTAAAACATACTTCACCAAACCAAAGAACATCCCAATGGCAGCTAATGAGAAACCTAGATGGAAATTAACTTCCTGACCTAGATAACCTACTAAATAAGGGGCAACGAAGGCACCTAAGTTAATACCAAAGACAAAGATACTAAAACCTGCATCCCGTCTATCATCCTCTTTCTCATAAATTCCCCCCACCATATCTGAGATATTGGGTTTTAAAAATCCAGTTCCAAAGATAATCAAGGCAATAGAAAGATAGAGAGCCACTTGTCCAAAAGGTGTTGCCAAAGCAATATGCCCTAGCATAATCAGAATCCCACCGTAAAAGACAGTCTTACGGCTTCCTAAAATACGGTCACTGACAAAACCACCGATAACCGAGGACAAAAATACCAGCGAGCCATAAATCGCCATAACCGATGCAGCCGTGGTCTTATCCATCCCCAACCCACCATCTTGCACACTATAGTACATATAGTAAAGTAGGATAGCTCGCATCCCATAGTAAGAAAAGCGTTCCCACATCTCTGTAAAGAAGAGGGTGGACAAGCCCATAGGATGTCCAAAATATGTTTTCTGTTTTTCCATATATATTCTCCTTTAACGATATAATAATTCATTTTACAGAATTTTCAAACAAATGTCAAACAAATCCTGTTTGTTTTAGAAAATTTTCTGAAAAAATCATACATCTCATACTTAATTCCATCATAAAAATCCATTTCAGACTAACTTCCACTTCGGTCAGGCAAATGGAAGTTACTTTGAAAAATCACCTTTAAAAATTTGCTCTTGTTTAGTTTAAAAAATATTTCAAAACTTGAAACTTACTTATCTTATCCTCTCCTCTTCAGTAAACAAAAAAATCCCTATGCCAAACTTGTAATTACTAAAATACAAGCCAATAAGCATAGAGATGTAAAACTATTACACATTAAAAAATAAATAATTAGTAATTAAATAATAGAAATTGTGTACGAAATTTCTCAATTAGTTTTCGCTAGTAAATATCATTTCCAACAAACGCCCTCTCAATTCCTTATCCTGATGATGCAAGATATTCATTAACTCAGGAGAATTTTTGGCATTGATGAATTGATTTAACAATCTATCTTTTAATTCATATGGAAGAGAAGCTGTCTTTAGTAGTCTGAAAACTTCGTCATTCAGAGATGATATTTTATTATCTTTCCATTCAAATCTAGCTGTAGTATTCTTATTTGGCAATTCAATTATAGACACATTCGTTCCTTTAAAATGAATTCTATGCCTTCTATTGCTTGGAACGATACTAGAATCTCCTTGTAATGCCAACTCTACCATTCCCATTTCCCAATCGATTGATAATCTTGTTTTATATCTTTGACCATTTTGATCTTCAATCATTTCAAAAGAATGTTGTTTGCCTGGGAATACATACCAATCTACAACTTCAGGTAAATCAACACCCATATCTATCTCAGAACCAACCAAGGGAATGATTGCACCACTTTTTGCGAACACAGGTATAGTCGAAATGTCTCTATAAACACTTAACTTCACACCACCTGTGTATTTTTTCTCTGAAAAGAAGTCATACCATTCACCTTCAGGGAACCATACATCCACTTTTGCAGATTGGAATGCCAAGTCCATCTTTTCTACAACGGGAGCCACCATCAGTTCTGTTCCAAAAAAGTATTGATTTGGAACATTATAACTCTCATCATTCTCTGGGTAGAAATAATACATTGGGCTGATTAAAGGGGCACCTTCCTCATGTGTCTGTACATTCATGGTATATAGATATGGAATCATCTGATGTCTCAAACGTAGGTATTTCTTCATAATCTTAGATGTTGTTTCTGAAAAAAACCAAGGTTCTTTACTATTAAAAGGACTTCTAGAACTATGTAATCGAGTTATCGGACTAAAAACGCCAAACTGTAGCCATCTAGTTTGTAGCTCTTCGTCATAATCCCCCAGCATGTGCCCACCGATATCATGGCTCCACCAACTATAACCGATATTTGATGCTGTCGCTGTAAAATAAGGTTGAAATCTTAAGGAATTCCAACTAATAATAGTATCCCCTGAAAAACCAACAGGGTAGCGATGACTACCAGGACCTGCATATCTTGATAAAATCAAACCACCTTCTGCATTTTTACAACTATCCTGATAATGATAATGGTTTAAAAGCCACAGTGGATCCAACATGCCTTGTGTCCCTTGTTGCCAGTCAATCCACCAAAAATCTACTCCCTGCTTTTCTAGCTCATAATGAACATCTTTAAAGTAGGATTCCCTAAAAGAGGGATTAAAAAAATCAAAAATAGCAGGTTCCTCTAATTCTACATTTAACCCTAATCGTTTGGCGACCCGAGGATAAGCTTCTTCATAAGCTCGTATACCATCAGCAGGATGGACATTTAAGGAGAGTTTTAACTTTTTATCATGAAGTTGTTGCAATAACTGTTCTGGATTAGGTATTAAGTTTTTATTCCAACTATATCCTGTCCAGCCACTTCCAAAACGAGCTGGAATGTCAGTTATATGCCAATCCATATCTAACACACCGATAGATAATGGAATTTTCTCTGTTTCAAATCTGTCTATTAAATCCAAGTATTCATCTGACGTATAAGGCCAATATCTACTCCACCAATTGCCTAAAGCATATCTTGGCAACAAGGGTGTTGAACCAGTCAAATGGTAAAAGTCTCTGATTGCTCCTCTATAATCATGCCCATAGGCAAAGAAATAGAGGTCAATTTGATTTTCTCTCTCAATATAACCAGACTGTTCATCCCAAATAAATCCTTTAGAATCATCCAATAAGGCTATACCATTTCGGCTAATAATTCCATCTTCTAACGAGATTGCTCCATCTGCCTTATCCAGAGTCCGAGCTGTTCCTTTTAACGTTTCAATAGATTCACCAAAATACCAGCGACTACCATATACGGCAAAATTTCCTTTTAATTCTATAAATAAATTTTCGGGGTTAAATTCTCCTTTATTAAAGTGCAGATGAAAACAGTCCGTCATAATATCTAGTACGTTTGATGTCTCTATATAATCTAACGAAACTTGACCAAAATCTCTATTATAGATAAGTTGTGTCGTTCTATCCTCAAAACTTCCAGTTTGAGAGTATTCTAACCTTACTAACTTGTCTGTTAATACAGAGATTCGATAAAACTCTCCCTTAAAAATTTTCAATTTGTTTCCCTCCTTTTATGGTAGCATAAAAACAGAACGCACCATTTTGATGCGTTTTTCATTATTCTGAATGCAATGTTCTATCTATGACAAATGATACTCAATTGAAAAAATGTAGTGGACAAAATATCTTTTAAAAAACTAAAAGTTTATTAAAGAGTTATCACTTTTCAACTTTTCTAAGATAGGATTGATAAATAATTTCAAACTCTGACTTGCTACCATATGATATTCCAGCTCACGTGCTTTTTGCTCATCTCGTTCTTCCTGCTTATTTCTTAGAACTGAAGAAACCGGATAGGTATATAAATCATCTGGATCAATATAGTCATAAGAATAATAACATTTACGCTTCATTAAGCCATTCCCAGATCAAGAGCTTCATCTCGTAATTTTTCAACATCACTAACCGTAGGTCGCCATCCTTCAATCATACTTGTACTTAAAGCATACCAAACACTCTTAAAAACGGATCGGTTTTCAAAAGCTACTCCCATGATTGTCATCTTTTCTTTATCTATATCTAAGGACATATGCTACCTCCTTTAGTTACATTATACCATGTTTCTCTGTAGCTTTTAAAAATTTTATAAACTTCAAATCCAAATATAAAACTAGTTCTTTTTCCTTTTTAACTAATGATTCTGAGTAAAAACTTAACTTCAGAGGAAAATGAAGTAAGACAAGACAAAATTCAAAAACTGATTTCGTACAACTCAAAATACTGATTTTAGACTGAAGATAATACTAGAATACTAATTAATGTTTTTATAATAAAGAGTTGACGACTTATGTTGCTTTTGATTTCTTAAGAATATAAAAAGAAACAATAAGGTAAACTTTCGAGTGATTTGAAACGTTGATAGTATAGTATTGATTAACGTTTTGAGGCAACTGACTTTGTCAGGTTGCAGCCACATTTGTAAGCGACTAAAGTCGCAACAACTGTATCAATTGCACCAATTTAGCAAGAAAGTACAAAAAAGAACACCCCGAAAGGTGCTCTTTGTAAGTATAGTAATTCTTTCGAATTAACGTTTTGAGAATTGTGATGCTTTACGAGCTTTCTTAAGACCTGGTTTTTTACGTTCAACTTTACGTGAGTCACGTGTAAGAAGTCCTGCGCGTTTCAATGAATCGCGGAAGTCTGGGTCTACTTGAAGAAGGGCACGAGCGATACCGTGACGGATAGCTCCTGATTGACCTGCGTATCCACCACCTACAACGTTAACGAAAACGTCGTATGAACCTGCAGTTGAAGTAACTGCGAATGGTTGGTTGATTACAAGACGAAGGTCAGCGTGTGGGATGTACTCTTCAACATCTTTTTTGTTAACAGTGATTTTACCAGTTCCTGGAACAAGGCGAACGCGTGCAACAGCGTTTTTACGACGTCCAGTACCTGCATATTGTGCTTGTGACATACTTTATTGTTCCTTTCCTTAGATAAGTCCTGAAATATCAAGAACTTCTGGTTGTTGTGCAGCGTGAGTGTGCTCAGCTCCAACAAATACTTTCAACTTCATACCTTGAGCGCGTCCAAGAGTATTGTGTGGAAGCATACCTTTAACTGATTTCTCGATCAAACGTACTGCATTTTTAGAACGAAGTTCACCTGCAGAGATTTGTTTCAATCCACCTGGGTGGTTTGAGTGAGTGTAATAGATTTTATCAGTTGCTTTTTTACCAGTCAATTTAACTTTTTCAGCATTGATAACAATCACAAAGTCACCTGTATCAGTGTGTGGTGTAAATGTTGGTTTGTTTTTTCCGCGAAGTACGCTAGCAACTACTGCAGAAAGACGTCCAAGTGGTACATCAGTTGCGTCAACTACGTACCATTTACGTTCAACTTGGCCTGGTTTAGCCATAAATGTTGTTTTGTTCATGATTTCTCCTATATATAGTTCGATTTTTGTTTACGGTGATGGGTGTTCCTTCCCATCGAAAAGTATTTGGAAGGTTCCGGGGCCTTTCAAATGGGGTAAACAATACCGCCTACTATAATACCAAATTTCACCCCTAAAAGTCAATAGATATGAAAAATATTTTTCTGAATTCCACTCTTTTTATCTCTAAAAAACCTCGCTTTCGCGAGGCTCTTCTATTTATAAGATAAGGCACGTTTAAAGGTTTTCCAAGGACCTAAATCATCTGTTTGCAGAACGAGGCTAGCATACATACGTCCGATAAAGACTGTTGCCGTTACTGCAAAAGCAATCGTAATAGCAAGCGAAATCCAAGCTTCTAACCCATTTGCATAACCATTAATAGCTCTAAACGGCATGAAGAAAGTCGAAATAAAGGGAATATATGAACCAATCTTCAAGATGAGATTGTCACCAGCTGCACCTAGAGCTGTAACTCCAAAAAAACCACCTATAATCAAAATCATCAAAGGCGACAAGGCTTTTCCTGAGTCCTCAGGACGAGAAACCATAGAACCTAGGAAGGCTGCTAAAACAACGTACATAAAGAGGCTAACCAAGACAAACAATAAGGTGTTGAGCGAGAAAGCCTCTCCTATATGGTTTAAAATACCAGATTGTGCCAAGATTGGTAGGTCCTTAAAGAGAAGAATGGCAGCAAGTCCACCCACGACGTAAATGCCAATATGGGTCAAAATCACAAGAAGCAGAGCCAGCATGCGAGCGTAGAAATAATGACTAGCTCGGATACTAGAGAAGACCACCTCCATAATTTTGGTTCCTTTCTCGCTAGCCACTTCCTGGGCAGTGACACTAGCATAGGTAATCAAAATCATATAAAGGAAGAAACCAAGCCCTGCGGCCGCAATGGTTTGAACAATTTTTTTGTTTTCCTTGGATTCATCAATCTTCTCCGTAAAGTCAACGGTTTGACTCAGGCGCTTTTCCTGCTCTTGGGACAAATTAGCAGCCGAGCGATTGAGTTGAGCTTGAAGCTCATTGAGTTTATTGGTTACTGCTAGCTTGATGCCTGTTTCAAGAGAGGTTTCACCATGATAGACGGCCTTGAAGACGCTGTCCTCTTGATCAATCGTTAGATAACCCTTGATTTTTTCATCCTTGATAGCAGCTTGGGCACTGGCTTCATCCTGATAATCAAAGTTGATACCATTGGTACTCTTGAGCCCATCTTCCACAGATGGCACAGTTGTTACTACTGCTATCTTACTATTCTTGGCCATAGAAGACCCTTGGAGATAAGCAATTCCTACAGACATTCCTAAAAAGAGGAACGGTGAAATCACCATAAAGAAGAAACTCCACGATTTGACATGTCGAAGATAGGTTTCCTTGATTACAACCCACATATTTCTCATACTTCCACCCCTGATTCTAGTTTAAAGATTTCATCGATTGTTGGCGCTTGTTGATCAAAGGTTGCGATATATTCCCCCTGAGTCAAGATTGGGAAGAGTTCTCTTCCAGCGCTCTCATCCTCCAAGATTAATTTCCAACTACCTTGTTTGGTCAAACTCACCTGTTTAACATGAGGAAGATTCTCCAATTCTTCCTTGCTTCGTTCACTTGAAACAAAGAGACGCGTTTTCCCGTATTGATTGCGAACATCCTGAACTGGTCCATGCAAGACCACACGGCCATCTCGAATCATGAGAATATCGTCACAAAGCTCCTCGACGTTGGTCATGACATGGTCAGAAAAGATAATGGTTGCCCCACGTTCTTTTTCTTGAAAAATAACTTGCTTGAGCAATTCTGTATTGACTGGGTCCAATCCACTGAAAGGCTCATCCAAGATAATCAAGTCTGGCTCATGAATCAGAGTAATAATGAGCTGAATCTTCTGCTGATTTCCTTTTGACAGACTCTTAATTTTATCTGTCAGCTTCCCTTTCACTTCCAACCTCTTCATCCATTGAGGGAGTTTTTCCTTAACCTCCTTGGCATCCATACCTTTTAAAGTAGCCAAGTAACGAACTTGTTCAAGGACTGTCAATTTGGGCATGAGACTGCGTTCTTCAGGCAGATAGCCAATCCGAGCGTAGGTCTCTTGACGAATATTCTGACCATCTAGACTGATTTCTCCTTGATATTCTAAAAACTTCAAAATACTGTGGAAAATCGTTGTCTTCCCAGCACCATTTTTCCCGACTAGTCCTAAAATACGACCTGGTCGCGCTTGAAAGTTAATACCAAACAAAACTTGCTTGGATCCAAAACTTTTCTCTAGACTTCTTACTTCTAGCATCTTTCACCTCCGAAATGTCTTTCACTCATTATACTCCTTTTTGATAGCCTTTACAATGATTTCTGTCCATTTTTATCATCCTCATTTTAGTAAAAAATCTTAGGGTACTTTGAGTTATGAGTACATTATACACTGGTAAACTCCAATTTATCTTCTCTGTTCCTCAACTGTCTATTTTTGATCCTGAATTGTTATTTAAAAAGCAAAAATCCACCCCGAAGGATGGATTGATACTTTAACGCACTTCTGCATTGACTTTTTCTTCGAGAGACGCTTGGATTTTTTCCATATAGCGTGCGACTTCTTCGTCCGTTAAGCTATCTTCCGGATTTTGGAAGGTCAAGCTATAAGCCATTGACTTCATACCAAGTCCCAATTTTTCGCCTGAGAAGACGTCAAAGAGTTTGATATCTGTCAAACGTTTCACACCGGCAGCTTGGATAGCGTCCACAACTTCTTGGTGAGTCACTTCTGCCTTGAGGAGAAGGGCAACGTCACGGCTAACTGCTGGGAATTTAGTAATTTCTACAAATGGATTAGCAGGTTGAAGCGCAGTTTCGATGGCTGAAAGATTGAGCTCAGCTACATACGTTTCTGGAATATCGTAAGCCTTAGCAGTGACTGGATGCACTTGACCAAGGAAACCAAGAACTTGGTCACCGAGTGAAATCATAGCTGTACGACCTGGGTGGAGGCTTGCAATCTCAGCCGTAGCTGTATAGGTCACTGCAAGTCCCAAGCGAGTAAAGAGCGCTTCTAGGATTCCCTTAGCATAGAAGAAATCAACTGGAACTACTGCCGTTTGGAAATCTTTTTCAGCAACCAAGCCTGTCAAGGCAAAGGCAAAGCTGTTGATTTCATTTGGAAGTTCTTCTTTTGGATTGCCTGTTTGTTCAAAGACTTTTCCAATCTCGTAAAGGGCCAAGTTTTTATTCTTACGTGCTACATTGTAGGCTACCGTATCAAGGATCCCTGAGATCATATTTTGACGAAGAACAGAACGGTCCACAGTCATTGGCCACATAAGTTCAGTAAGGTTACTTGGTTGAGCTGTGAACTCAACTGCTTTTTCAGGAGTTGTTAGAGCGTAGGTAATAATTTCTGTCAAACCTGCCCCTTCAGCAATAGTACGAACTTGGCGACGCAATTTTTGTGTCGCAGTCAATTCACCAGCTGTACCATCGTCTTTTGGAAGGCTGGTTGGCAAGCGGTCATATCCATAGATACGAGCGATTTCTTCAAAGAGGTCCGCTTCGATGGTGATATCCCAACGGCGACGTGGGACGCTGACTGTAAAGCTATCTGCATTTCCAGAAAGACCAAAGCCAAGACGACGGAAGACGTCTTCTACATCAGCATAAGAAAGCTCAGTTCCGAGGACACGGTTAACATCAGCAAGAGTTGAAGAAACTTTCACATCAGAGGTATCAAGCTCACCCGCTGAAACGATACCTTTACGCACCGTCGCACCTGTAAGTTCTGCAATCATGCTAGCTGCCGCATCAAGGGCTTCATTGACTGTTGCCACATTGATGCCTTTTTCAAAGCGAGAAGATGACTCAGAACGAAGGTTGAGGCGACCACTGGTCTTGCGGATAGATTTTCCGTTGAAGACTGCAGCTTCAAGGACGACACGACTAGATTTATCAGAGATTTCTGTTGCTTGACCGCCCATGACACCTGCAAGGGCTACTGGCTTGTCTGCGACAGTGATAACTAAGTCATTCACGTCCAAGTCACGTTCTTCGCCATCCAAGGTCACCAATTTTTCACCAGCACGCGCTTCACGTACACGGATGTCACTCCCTTCAAAGGTATCCAAGTCAAAGGCGTGCATTGGTTGACCAAAGTAGAGAAGGATGTAGTTGGTCACGTCCACTACATTATTGATTGGACGGATTCCTTCATTCATAAGAAGATTTTGCAACCATTGTGGACTTGGTGCGATGGTCACATTGTCCAAGATACGAGCTGCATAGTAAGGCGCCTTGTCTGTCTCAATACCCACAGAAAGAGCATCTGCTGCAGCTTGGTCAGTTTCTGAAAGAGTAAATTCTTTAAAGTTGACTGCCTTATCATAGATAGCTGCTACTTCGTGAGCCACTCCACGCATAGAAAGGGCATCCGCACGATTGGGTGTGATAGAAAGTTCGATGATTTCATCATCCAAGTCTAGATATGAGAAGACTTCCTCACCTGGAACGGCATTTTCTGGCAAGATTTGGATGCCATCTGCAAATTCCTTAGGTACAACTGAGTCAGAAATTCCCAGTTCACCAAGCGAACAGATCATTCCAAGTGACTCTAAACCACGGATTTTTCCTTTTTTGATTTTGTAATTGTCAGCGATACGAGCTCCTGGAAGAGCCACCATAACCTTGATACCAGCACGCACATTCGGTGCACCACAGACGATTTGACGGGCTTCTTCTTCGCCAACGTTAACCTGACAAACATGGAGGTGAGTTTCTGGCACATCTTCGCAAGACAAGACCTCACCGACGACAATTTTTGAGAGACCAGCAGCAGGTGATTCGACACCTTCTACCTCGATCCCTGTAGTTGACATTTTTTCAGCCAACTCTTGTGATGGCACATCAATGTCCACCAATTCTTTTAACCATTTATAAGATACAAGCATAATTTAGTTTTCCAGAATGACAGTTGCCACTCTGGTTCTTTTCCTTTCCTATCATTTCAATAGAAGAATCATCTTCTTACCTTAATTTCTTTTTCAGTAACCAATCTGTATCTACTTTTTGACCAACCATAAAATGATGTTGGCTAAATTTTTCAAAACCATATCGATTATAAAACGCTTGAGCTTTTGTATTATGCTCCCAAACACCTAGCCAAGCCCAGGAAAAACCATTTTTTTCGGCAAGTTCCAGAGCGAATTCAAACAGTTGCTTACCGAATCCAAATCCTTGGAATTTTTGTAGCACATAGAGGCGTTGAATTTCAAAAGCATCCTCTAATTCTCTCTCAGTCTGAGCACTTCCCCAGTTGACTTTGAGAAAACCAGCTATCTCCTCTTCATGCATAATGAAATAGGTTTCGGATTCTGGATTTTCCAACTCAGTTGACAAAACTCTCAGACTATAAGACTCTTCAAAGTATTCCTGTAACTGCTCTTCCGTATTATCATGAGCAAATGTTTCACTAAAGGTTTGTTTGGCAATTTTGGACAACACCCCAACATCTGCCTTTTCTACTTTTCTAATCATTATTTAAACTGTTCTGAGAAGCGGACATCTCCTTGGTAGAATCCACGGATATCGTTGATTCCGTAACGGAGCATAGCTACACGCTCTTGACCAAGACCAAAGGCAAATCCAGAGTAAACTGTCGCATCGATACCACTCATTTCAAGGACACGTGGGTGAACCATACCGGCCCCCATAATTTCGATCCAACCTGTTTTCTTACATACGTTACAGCCTTCTCCACCACACTTGAAGCAAGAAACATCCACCTCAACAGATGGCTCTGTGAATGGGAAGTAGGATGGACGCAGACGGATTTGACGCTCTTCACCGAACATTTTTTGGACAATCAACTGCAGGGTTCCTTGAAGATCTGCCATAGAAATGTTCTTCCCAACAACCAAGCCTTCGATTTGGTGGAACTGGTGACTGTGAGTCGCATCGTCCGTATCACGACGGAACACACGCCCTGGCGAGATCATCTTCAAAGGACCTTTAGAAAAATCATGGGCATCCATAGCACGCGCCTGAACTGGAGACGTGTGGGTACGGAGCAAGATTTCTTCAGTGATATAGAAAGTATCCTGCATATCGCGAGCTGGGTGGTCTTTGGGAAGGTTCATACGCTCAAAGTTATAGTAGTCTTGCTCCACTTCAAAACCATCCACGACTTGGTAACCCATACCGATGAAGATATCTTCGATTTCTTCACTGGTTTGTGTGAGGACGTGGCGGTGACCAGTCGCAACTGGACGACCTGGAAGGGTCACATCGATACTCTCACTTGCTAATTGAGCTGCAACTTTCTTTTCTTCCAAAAGCTTAGCAGTTTCTTCAAAAGCTGCTGTCAAGACATCACGCGCTTCATTGACATGTTTCCCGATAATCGGACGCATCTCAGCAGAGACATCTTTCATCCCTTTGAGGATTTCAGTGAGCGATCCCTTTTTACCAAGGACAGAGACACGCAAATCTTGCATCTCTTTTTCATTTTCAGCAGTAATCTGCTTCAAGCTAGCCAGCGTTTCTTCACGAAGCGCTTTTAATTGTTCTTCAATAGTTGACATAATTCCTCCATCAGTCGCTCGTAGATAAAAAGAAAACCACATGCCAAAAACTCCACTCGGAGCGTTGACACGCGGTACCATCCGTTTTCATCTGACAAGTCAGACCTTCATTTCTAAATCCATGCGCAAGTGAATTCACCCAGCTTTCATATAAAGAGCTTGCAGTCACGGCTCTCCTCCCTGATATACTTCCCTTGAGTTACTAGTCTTGCAGATTTCTATTCAATTACTACATAGTTTATCAGATTTTGAGTTAAAAAACAAGTTAGATTAGATTAATTTCAATATAAAACTCATTCCTTTTTCTGTTGCTCCATTTTCCACAAATCCAAGCGACTTGAAACACCTCCTAGAAACATGATTGTGGGTGTAGATTTCCTTGACTCTCAATTCTTTCCATCCTTTTACTCGAGCCAATTCAATCAAAGCACTTAGAATCTTTTTCCCAAGTCCTCGATGTTGGTAAGCGGGATTCCCAATCACAATGGGAAGATTATCATGAGATAGTGTAACATCCCCAATTGGAAACCATTCTCCCTTCTCCTTGACTTCAATCCAAAAAAGCTCTCCATGCTGATCCAAATAGGAATACATGGCTTCCAAAGTTTCTTGACTATAAGGAAGCTTCACCCCATCTACGAGGTAAACTAAGTCCACATTCTGATACCAAGCAAAAGCTTCATCACAATGATTGACCTTATAATAAGGAACAAGACGCAGTGAATTATCTATTTGTAGGGTCTGTTTCATCTGCTTTCCTTTTCAACAAAAGAGTTACTGCTTGATTAAAACCATCACACCAGTTATACCATTTTGCTTCATACTCATCTTGAGCTAAGATATGATTTTTTAAGTCCAGAACAGAGTAGATTTTTCTTTCTTTGCAGGCTTGCGCATAGAGATGATATAGTTCATCACCACCATCTCTATCCCACTCAGCAGAAATCGTATCTCGACCTGCCAATAAAGCCTGATAAGCCCTGTGATGTCCATCTGTAATCAACAAGCAATTTCCAAATGCAAGAATACTAATTGGATCAACATTGTTTAGTTCTACCGACTGATAAAGCATCTGAATATCTTGTAACTTCTCTTCTGATAAGTATAGTTGAGTCGGATGAAGATCTACTATATTGACTTTTATATTGACTTTCATTTCTTTCTCCTCAAGGGAATTCGATACTCACTTCTGTTTGCCTTTAAATCGCCATTGGAAGCGGAGCTTGTCATAGAAGGGAAACTCTATAAACAGGACTCCCAAGCCCACACAGAGACTGGCAAGAACGTCTGATGGATAATGAACTCCCAGATAGACCCTTGATACCAACACACTGACTAGGTAGAGACCTAGCACGATTTGCACGATTCTTCTCCAGACTGGATCTTTCATCCGTTGACTGAGGATGACAATCAGAGTGCCGACCATCAAGGTTACAGCCAGAGAATGCCCACTTGGAAAAGAAAATCCCTTCTCCTCTACCAAGTGTAAGATATCTGGCCGTGGGCGCTGGTAGATATTTTTAAAGGTCACGATTAAAAGACCTGCCAAAGCCAGATTTCCCAGCATGAAGAAACTTTCTATCTTCCATCGCTTACGATAAAAGACAAAAGCTGTAATGACAACCCAAGTGATAATCACTGGGATATCAATCAAGCGTGTGATGGCCCTAAAAAGAATAGTCAAGTAATCTGGCAAGTCTCCTCGAACGGCAGTCTGAATCGGTTGGTCAAAACCGACCAGCGTTTCAGGGTAAAATTTGACCATGTAGCCAAGAATAACGAAAAGTAAAAGGGCAAAACTGCCCTTCATTAAAAATGTTTGTTTATCTTTCATAGTGTTTTAAGGTTGGTTTCAAAAGGACGTACAACAACCAGAATGAAACGGAAAAGATTACACCCTCAATCAAGTTAAAAGGTAATACCATGGTCATTAGGTAGTTGGAAAGTCCCAAAATTTTTCCAATATCAAAGTTAGCAAACTTAGCGTACAAAGGAACAGCATAAACATAGTTGAGAACCAACATAGCCACGGTTAAACCAATAGTTCCAGCTAGAGAGCCTAGTAGGAAACGAAGGGTTGTCCGTTCCTTTTTCCAAATCAAAGCAAATACGATGACAAAAACTCCTAAAGCTACGATATTCATTGGCAAGCCAATGTAAGTATTCACTCCCTGGCTGTTAAGAAGCAATTTCAATAGTGAGCGAAGCAAGAGAATTCCTAGAGCAGCAGGCAAATCCATGACCACCAGACCCACAAGGACTGGCAAGATACTAAATTCGATCTTGAGGAAGGACGCCGCTGGCAAAAGCGGAAAGTCAAAGTACATCAGCACAAATGAGATGGCTGATAAAATCGCAATGGTCGAAAGTCGACGTGTGTTTGTCATAACAGGTTCCTCCAATTTTCTATAAAATCAGAAGAAGTTAGAAAGGATTCCTCTATCTATTCTCACTTTTTATATCCCAAAAGTCCCCTCTCACTCTATTAAGGAAATTCAAGCAAGCGGTTACAGTTTAGCTATAAATCTATCAGAACAGACAAAGCTATTCTTTCGTCTTCTCCCATCCAGACTATACTGTCGGTTGTGGAATCTCACCACATCAGCTTGCGCTCGCGGACTTATTTGGCTAAGATATTTTAGATTTATCTAGGCGTCGCAGTCGAAGATAATACTTAAAGTATATCGAGACAAGACAACGACGAGAAAGCTAAAATAGCTAGTCAAATTTACCGCCGGTCGGGAATTTCACCCTGCCCTGAAGACTCTTTTATCATAACAAAAAACGCTTGCAAGCGCAAGCATTTTGTTCATTTTCATTTTCATTTTTTATTTCAATTTATCCACTTCATAGGTATGAACAAGCTCAAGACCTGCAAAGTTCTGCTGGCGGAGAGCCTCATAGACAATCATGCAGACGGTATTAGACACATTGAGACTGCGGACATGTTCATCATTCATAGGAATACGGAGAGCTTTCTCAGGATGTTCTCGCATAAAGTCCTCCGGCAAGCCCTTGTCTTCACGTCCAAAAAGAAAATAATGGTCTTCGTCAGTCGATAAATCCACCTCAGAATACACTTTCTCAGCGAATTTAGAAATCAGATAGAGTTTGCCCTTCATCTGAGACATGAAATCCTCCAAACTCTCGTAAAAATAAATCTCTAGTTTATCCCAATAATCCAATCCAGCTCGCTTCATCTTGCGGTCGTCAATAGGAAAGCCCATTGGCTTGATGATGTGGAGGGGAGAATTGGTCGCAGCGCAAGTACGCGCGATATTGCCTGTATTTTGTGGAATTTGAGGCTCAAATAATACAATGTGATTTGTCATGACTTGCTTCCTTTCACCATTGCAAAAAAATAGCCACACTGCCCGGAGTCAAGCTCAGCAAACAGCGTGGTTAAGGCATCGTTAACTTACCTCACAACAGGTTTGAAGTAAATCAGCGAAACTACTTTCTTAGTATAACACTTTCAGAATCATTGTCAATAGAAACGACTTGATTTTTTCAATTTTTTCAAGCTATTTCCAAGGGTTGTAAAATCGTCCGTGATTCTGCAAGATAAGTAGTAAACTAGCTACTAAAAACAAGGTTGCCAAGAGCAAGGTAATATAATCTCCTTTTTTCAAGGCCTGATAACTATACCAAGTGCGTTTTTTCTCTTTCCCAAAGCGTCGAAGCTCCATGGCAGTCGCGATGGTATCAATGCGTTCTAGCGAACTGAAAATCAAGGGAGTAATAATGCGCAGATTGCCTTTGATTCGTTGCATAAGAGAAGCTTTCTTGGATAATTCCATCCCACGCGCCTCCTGAGACATCTTGATAGTAAAGAATTCTTCCTGCAAATCTGGAATATAGCGCAAAGTCAGGCTAACTGAATAGGCAATCTTGTAAGGCACACCAATTTGATTTAAACTGGAAGCAAACTGACTAGGGTGGGTTGTCATCAAAAAAATAATAGCCAGAGGAATGGTGCAAAGGTACTTAATAGCCAAATTTAGCAGATAAAAGAGCTCTTGACTGGTCAGAGTGTAGGCACCGATTCCCTGCCAAATCACACTTCTCTCTCCGTAAAGTCCAACCCCATACTCAGGAGAAAAGAGATAGACCATCAAAACGTTTAAAACGGCAAATACCGTCGCAAAAACTGCTACAAAGGAAACATCTTTAAAACGGATTTCTGACAAATAGAGGAGAAAGACCGAAAAAATAGCAATCAGAACAAGCAGTCTGGTATCATAGCTAATCATGGCAGCCAATGACACGAGAATGAAAAAGAGGAGTTTCCCAGCTCCTGACAAGCGATGAATCACAGTATCTCTATGCTGGTAACCGATTAATTTAGCTTGCATCCTTCTCTCCTTTCTTTATAAAATGCCGTTAAAGCAAGTGGATCCACGTCTAGTTTCTTGGCCAAGTTGAAGATTGAAGTTTCTTTTAGATTGGCTTTTACTAACAGCTCAGGATTGCTCAAAAGACTAGCTGGATCAGTATCGGCAATCAGTTCCCCATCCACCATGACAAGAGCTCGGTCTGAATAATCCAGCATCAATTGCATATCATGAGTAATCATGACAATGGTATGCCCTTTTTGATGCAACTCTTCGAGAAATTCCATAATCTCAGTATAGTTCTTCTGGTCCTGACCTGCAGTCGGTTCATCTAGGAGGATAATTTCAGCTCCTAAAACCAAAATCGATGCAATAGTAACACGTTTTTTCTGACCAAATGACAGGGCAGAAATAGGCCAATTACGGAATTCAAAAAGACCGCAGATTTTCAAGGTTTCATAGACTCTCGTTTCAATTTCCTTCTCATTCACACCTCGCAAACGGAGCCCTAGAGCCACCTCATCAAAAATCATATTGGTTGAAATCATTTGATTAGGATTTTGCAGCACATAGCCTACTCGTTCCGCCCGTTCTGCTACCGAATCTCCTTTTATATCCTGCTCTTCCCAAAGATAGCGGCCTTCCGTCTGGATAAAGCTACTTATGGCCTTGGCTAGAGTTGATTTCCCAGCCCCATTTTTCCCGACAATGGCAATCTTTTCACCCTTTTTAATATCCAAATATAGGGACTTTAAAATCGGTCTATCATCATAAGAAAACGACACGTCCTCTAGTCTAAAGAGTGACTGCAATTCTGGGGTTTCTTTTGCCAGTTCATTCTGCAACTGAACCTGACCTTTTGAGATAGACATGTTAGCCAGATTCGCTAATTGTTCTTCCTTGACTAAATCCACACCTAATTGACGGAGAGTGGTTAAATAAAGGGGTTCCCGAATTCCATTTTGTGTCAATAAATCAGTCGCCAGTAACTGGTCAGGACTCCCATTAAAGAGGATACTGCCATCGTTTATCAAGACAATCCGATCCACAGGGCGATGCAGAACATCCTCCAAACGGTGCTCGATAATAAGGGTCGTCGTCCTCTCCTCCTTATGAATCTGATCAATCAATTCGATAATATCCTGACCTGACTTGGGATCCAGATTGGCGAGTGGCTCATCAAACAAGAGAATCGGACTCTCATCAATCAAGACACCAGCCAGACTGACTCGCTGCTTTTGTCCACCTGACAAATCCTGAGGACGCTGCGGCAGTAAAGGGAGAAGATCCAGCTTTTCAGCCCATTTATGAACACGGCTTTTCATCTCATCTAGAGCTGTCACATCATTTTCCAGAGCAAAAGCCAAGTCCTCTGCCACAGATAAGCCGATAAACTGCCCATCTGTATCCTGCAAAACCGTGCTAACCAGATGAGATTTATCATAGATACTCATATCAAAGGCCGCTTGCCCCTTGATCAAAAATTCTCCAGACATCTGACCCTTGTAAATATTGGGAATAATTCCATTCAAACACTGACCCAAGGTAGACTTGCCTGACCCAGATGGCCCAACAATTAAGACTTTCTCTCCCTTATAAATAGTCAAATCCACCCCTTGCAAGGTTGGTTCTTGTTGCGTTTCATACCGGAAAGAGAAATCCTTCCACTCAATTATAGCTTCTTTCATCTTACTCTCTTCATTCGCTTCTTAGACTTCTATTTTATCATAAATCTACCCCTTCTTGCAGTCTCTTCTCTTAAAATCTTAGTGCCAAAAAGATTCCTAGCCTAAATTGCTTACCCGACTAGCCCATAAACAGCAAAAAGACTGGTTGCCCAGCCTTCCCCATCATTTTATACTCCATGAAAATCAAAGAGCAAACCAGAAAGCTAGCCACAAGTTGCTCAAAACACTGTTTTGAGGTTGCAGATAGAGCTGACGCGGTTTGAAGAGATTTTCGAAGAGTATTAGTCCTTTTTCAAACTTCCTGCACGAGTTTGAGTTCCTGCATAGGCAAGCAAGAGAAGAGTTCCTGCAATAGCTACAGATACACCATTAGCAATTCCCGCAACAATCCCTTGGGCAAATACTTTTTCTGCAGCTTCTTGATAAATCACAACATCTCCAAGTGGTGCCAAGACACCCCAAACAAGGGCATTTGCAAGTAGTTGAATGAGGTTAAAAATAAGAATATCTTTCCAGTCAAAGACACCATTGATCACGCGAACGTACTTTCTAAATAGCCCTACAGCTAGACCAAAGAGCCCGCTAGCAATAATCCAAGTCCACCACAGACCGTAACCAGCAAGAGAGTCCTTGATTGCATGACCAATCAACCCGACAAGCAAACCGATAATCGGTCCAAAAATAATAGAAAGTAGCGCTTGTACCGCATACTGAAGCTGGATGCTTGTATTTGGAACAGGAGTCGGAATGTTGATCATCCCGATGACGACAAAGAGGGCAGCGCCAATTCCGACAGCAACAACTTGTTTAATTGTAAATTTGATTTCCATACTATTTATTCTCCTATTTTATCCTTCTATTTTCTTTATTTCAATGGTCCAAGATGAACCGACACCCACATTATAGGCCTTGGCAAAAGAACCTTGGTTGATAGCTAAACCTAAACGATAGAGAGAGTTGATGTAAAGGATGGGTTGCCCAATTCTCACATCTGCAAATGATTTGCCATAAACAACCTGATTTTGATAGACCAGCATATCAGCGTGATAGATAGTCACTTCAAAACGGTCACCGAATTCTGGTTCCAGCTTGTAAAATTCTTCTCGCGTGATAGAGGTCCAAAGCGAACCAAAACGCACATCCAGAATATCAATAGCTCCCTTCACCAGATGATCTTCAATGATGGTCTCTACGACTGGAAGCTCTACAATATGGTCTACACTGAGCTCTGGTCCCACTTCCTCAAAACTAATGTGACCGCTGGCTAGTTTAGCACCAGTATAAGCATAAACATCACGACCGTGGAAAGTATAAGAATGCTCTGTGTTTTGACGTCTATTGGCCACTTCAGAAATCTCACGAATAGCCACAATGCCAACGTGTTTCTTGATAAAAGAAAGCGTTCCATTATCTGGCGTGACAATGTATTGATTTTTTGCAGTCTTAGCAACCACACTCTTACGTTTCGAGCCGACACCTGGATCGACAACCGATACAAAAGTCGTTCCCTCAGGCCAGTAATCCACCGTCTGAAAGAGACGATAGCTCCCCTCAAAAATATTATAAGGAGTGATATCGTGCGTCAAGTGATGGATTTTTAAGGTTGGAGACTCTTCTAAAGCCACTCCAATCATAGCCGATACCGCACCATCTACCAAACCAAAGTCTGATTGTAATACCAGTAAATTATTATTCATTTTATCTCCTTGTATATCCTTTATCATACCATATTTCAGAGAAAGGTGCTAATAGCTATTTCAATTGATTAGGGTATAGTTTTACCTTATAGCAAATTTCCTACTAAAAACTCTGGTGATTAGCTAGTAGGTGCATTTTTTCTTGAAAAAAGGTATGATAGTTACATAATGAAGAAGTAGGTTTTATTATGAAAATTATCCTTGTCGGAGGGGGAAAAGTTGGTTCTGCCCTCTGTCGCTCCTTGGTTGCAGAAAAGCATGATGTTTTGCTGATTGAGCAAGACGAAACTGTCCTCAATCATATTGTCAATCGCTTTGATATCATGGGTATCCTTGGTAACGGGGCCGATTTTACCATCCTTGAGCAAGCCAGTGTCCAGGATTGTGATATCTTTATCGCCCTGACTGAATACGATGAAGTCAACATGATTGCAGCCGTTCTAGCCAAAAAAATGGGAGCTAAAGAGACCATCGTTCGGGTGCGGAACCCTGAATATTCTAACTCTTATTTCAAGGAAAAGAATATTCTCGGTTTTTCTCTTATCGTTAACCCTGAGCTCTTGGCTGCCCGCGCTATTGCCAACATCATTGACTTCCCCAACGCCCTATCTGTCGAACGTTTCTTTGGTGGACGGGTAAGCTTGATGGAATTCACTGTTAAATCCTCCAGCGGTCTTTGCCAAATGCCCATTTCTGATTTTCGGAAAAAATTTGGCAATGTCATTGTCTGTGCGATAGAGAGGGATCATCAAATTATCATCCCAAGTGGTGACATGACCATACAGGATAAAGATAGAATCTTTGTCACTGGTAACCGTGTTGATATGATGCTCTTCCATAATTATTTTAAATCTCGTGCCGTGAAGAGCCTTCTCATCGTCGGTGCAGGTAGAATTGCCTATTATCTACTAGGTATCCTCAAAGACAGTCGTATCGATACCAAAGTTATTGAAATCAATCCCGAAATCGCTAGCTTCTTTAGCGAGAAATTCCCAAACCTCTACATCGTTCAAGGAGATGGTACCGCAAAAGATATCCTGCTGGAAGAAAGTGCTCAGAACTATGATGCCGTTGCGACTCTAACAGGGGTCGATGAGGAAAATCTGATTACTTCGATGTTCCTTGACAGGGTAGGTGTACAAAAAAATATCACCAAGGTCAATCGTACCAGTCTCCTCGAGATTATCAATGCGCCTGATTTTTCAAGTATCATCACACCTAAAAGCATCGCTGTAGATACAATCATGCATTTTATTCGTGGTCGGGTTAATGCCCAGTATTCAGACCTTCAGGCCATGCACCATCTAGCCAATGGCCAAATCGAAACCCTGCAATTCCATATCAAGGAAGCTAATAAAATGACTGCCAGACCTCTTTCTCAACTAAAACTGAAAAAAGGGGTTCTTATTGCAGCTATCATTCGAAAGGGCAAGACTATTTTCCCTACTGGGGAGGATATGTTGGAAGTTGGAGACAAGCTCCTAGTAACAACTTTGTTGCCAAATATCACCAAGATTTATGACTTGATCGCGAGGTAAGAGATGAATAAAAGTATGATTCGTTACCTCCTTTCAAAGTTACTTTTGATTGAAGCTGTTCTCCTCTTGGTTCCTGTAGCTGTCGCTCTCTATTACCGTGAATCGAGCCAAGTCTTTACGGCCCTCTTTTCAACAATAGGGATTCTCGTATTACTAGGCGGTTCAGGAATTTTACAAAAGCCCAAAAATCAACGGATTTATGCCAAGGAGGGAGTCTTGATTGTTGCCCTCTGTTGGATCCTTTGGTCCTTCTTTGGCGGTCTCCCCTTTGTTTTTGCTAAGCAAATTCCCAGCGTTATCGATGCCTTTTTTGAAATCAGTTCTGGCTTTACAACTACTGGAGCAACTATTCTGAACGACGTTTCGGTCCTCAGTCGTTCCCTCCTCTTCTGGCGAAGTTTTACCCACTTGATTGGAGGGATGGGAGTGCTTGTTTTTGCACTTGCTATTATGGATAATGCCAAGAATAGTCACCTAGAAGTGATGAAGGCTGAGGTTCCTGGCCCTGTTTTTGGCAAGGTTGTATCCAAACTCAAAAATACTGCCCAGATTCTCTATCTCCTTTATCTAGCTCTCTTCTCCCTCTTTGTCATCATCTATTATCTGGCTGGCATGCCCCTATTTGATAGTTTTGTCATTGCCATGGGAACAGCAGGTACAGGAGGTTTTACAGTCTATAACGATGGAATCGCCCACTATGGTAGCTCACTGATTACCTATCTAGTTAGTATCGGAGTTCTGGTTTTTGGGGTAAATTTCAATCTCTACTACTACCTCATGCTCCGTCGGGTCAAGGCCTTCTTTGGTGACGAAGAACTTCGAGCTTACTTGGTCATTGTACTGCTTTCTACAGGCTTGATTAGCCTTAATACCCTCTATCTCTATCCAGGATTTTCAAAGAGTTTTGAAATGGCATTCTTCCAAGTTTCCAATATCATTACGACGACTGGTTTTGGTTACGGAGATATTACCAACTGGCCCCTCTTCTCCCAGTTTATCCTCCTCTTCCTCATGGGAATCGGTGGTTCTGCTGGTTCAACCGCAGGTGGACTTAAGGTTATTCGAGGCCTCATCCTTTCAAAAATTGCTAAAAATCAGATTTTGTCAATCCTATCTCCCCACCGTGTTTTGACCCTCCATGTTAATAAAACGGTGATTGACAAAGATACCCAGCATAAGATTCTCAAGTACTTTGTCATCTATTCTATGATTTTGCTATCCCTTATCTTTATTGTCAGCCTAGATAGCAATGATTTTCTGGTTGTAACCAGTGCTGTCTTTAGCTGTTTCAATAATATCGGACCTATTCTAGGAACCACTTCTAGCTTCTCAATCTTTAGTCCTATCTCAAAAATTCTCCTCTCCTTTGCAATGATTGCAGGGCGCTTGGAGATTTACCCAATCCTACTTCTCTTTATGAAGAGAACTTGGTCTAAGAGATAAAATACAACCACACCTTGTTTCCTTACAAAGTGTGGTGTTTTTATTTTCATACTCTTCGAAAATAAAATTCAAACCACGTCAGCTTCCTAGTTTGCTCTTTGATTTTCATTGAGTATCAAATACCTCCCGCAACTCAACAAGTATCTTTGAATCCCGGTCAGACATTTCAATACCTGACTTAAGGAATTTAAGAGCCCAAAAACAACCCTCAGTCGACTGACCGAGGGTTCCTTATTTCATTATTCAAGAACTTGATTAGTTCAACGCATCCAAGGCATCATCCATTGAAAGAACTTCGTGGAAGACACGTTGTGTCAATTCAGTTTTTTGTTCTGGAGTGAGGTATTTAGTGTTTACACAGTATCCAGAGATACGTACGATAACGTCTTCACCTGACATGATCTTTTCGTAAACATCGTTCAAGTCCATAACGTTCAAGTTAACGTGTTGTCCACCGTTTTCAAAGTAACCATCAAGGATTGTTACCAAGTTATCAACTTGTTCGTCACGAGTCTTACCAAGAGCGCGAGGTGATACTTGTGTAGTCAATGAGATACCATCAGCTGCATAACTAAAGTCAAGGCTAGAAAGTGAGTTCAAGTTTTGCAACCATCCACCTTTAGCTTTGTTAGATGGGTTAGCACCTGGTGAGAAGAATTCAAGTTTAGACAAGTTGACAGAACCATCTTCGTTGAGGTATACACCTTTGTGGACTGGTGAGTTACCAGTTTGTTTAGAGTAAGCAACGTTAGATGTGATTGTCAAAAGTGATACTGTAGCTTCAGCGTCTTTGTAAAGTTTGTGGCTACGTAGACGAGTTGTGTAAGCTTCGATCAACCATTCTGCCAATTCGTTTGAACGTGGGTCATCTTCACCCCAACGTGGGTATTCACCGATTGTTTCGTAATCGTAGATGTAGCCATTTTCGTCACGGATTGGTTTAACTGTAGCGTATTTGATAGCTGACAATGTATCAACAGTGTTGGCAAATCCACAGATACCAAATCCCATGTTCGCACGTTGTTTAGTTGGCAAGAAGGCCATTTGAACAGCTTCATAGTTGTACTTATCAGTCATGTAGTGGATGATGTTCAAAGCATCTACGTAAGTGTCAGTCAACCAGTCAAGAGATTTTTCAAAGTTAGCTTTAACTGATTCAAATTCAAGAACTTCGTCACGGATTGGTTCGATGTCAAATACTTTGTAGTCTTTGTGAACATCGTCGTAACCACCGTTCAAACCAGTAAGAAGGGCTTTCAATACGTTTACACGCGCACCGAAGTACTGGATGTTGTGGCGTTGTTCTTCATTTTCTGGGTCAAGTGGAGACACACAGCATGAGATACAGCTCATTTCACCATATCCGTCTTTAGCCATTGTTGTTACACCTTCGTATTGGATAGAAGAGTGTTTGTGGCTCATGTGCATACAGTAGCGACGGAAGTTGTATGGCAATTTGTCAGTCCAAAGAACTGTCAAGTTTGGTTCTGGAGAGTTACCGATGTTGTCAAGAGTGTTCAAGAAACGGTAGTCCATCTTAGTAACACGGTGACGACCGTCGTTACCCATACCAGCCATAGAAGTTGTGATGAAGGTTGGGTCACCTGAGTACAATTGGTCGTAAGCTTTTGTACGAGCAAATTTAACTGTACGAAGTTTCATAACGAAATCATCAACGAATTCTTGGATTTCTGATTCAGTAAATGTACCACGAGCAAGGTCACGTTCTGCAAAGATGTCCAATACGATTGGTACACGTCCAAGAGATGTTGCAGCACCGTTGATAACACGGCAGACAGACATGAAGGCGATGTTAACCCATTGGATAGCTTCTTTAACGTTCATCGCTGGTTTGCGAACGTCAACTCCGTAAAGGTCACCCAAGCGAACAACTTGTTGCAATGCTTGGTATTGAAGATTGATTTCTTCACGAAGACGGATTGTTTCTTCATCGATTTCTTCGATTGCATTCCAGTCGTTTACTTTTTCTTGCATCAAGTAGTCTGCACCGTAAAGAGCAAGACGTGCGTAAACACCGATGATACGTCCGCGTGAGTATGCATCTGGAAGACCAGTTACAGTGTGAGCGTGACGAGCGCGACGAATGTTTGAAGTGTAAGCACGGAAGATACCGTCGTTAACTGTTGTTACGTATTTAGTAAAGATTTCGTGAACAGCTGGATCTGGTTCGTATCCATTTTCTTTCAAAGTAGTTTCAGCCATACGG
This sequence comes from Streptococcus mitis, assembly GCF_019929545.1. Taxonomy (GTDB): domain Bacteria; phylum Bacillota; class Bacilli; order Lactobacillales; family Streptococcaceae; genus Streptococcus; species Streptococcus mitis_BU. The sequence continues at coordinate 96,325 of NZ_JAHZPT010000001.1, read as the reverse complement.
ATACCACCTTTTGGCATGAAGTTCAATTTGAAGAGTTCATCGTTTTGGATACCGAAGATAACTTCGTTTTCTTTATCGATAAATCCTGCTGGGATATCAGCGATAGATGTTGGACGAGTGTCCATTGGGAAACGAGTTTCTTCGTAGTGTGCTTTAGTTTCTTCTACAATTTTTTTGATGTGAAGTGAACGTTCTGTTGGTCCTGCAAGGAAGCTTTCGTCTCCATCGTAAGGTGTGTAGTTAGCTTGTACGAAGCGTGATACACTTGCTTTTTCTTTCCAATCTACGCCTTTGAAGCCTTCCCAAGCTTTGTCAAAAATATCTTGTGCTTCAACAACTGTCTTAACAACCATGTTAATGTCCTCTTTTTTCTTTCTAGTAACAGCCATCTGTTACATTCATGAGACAAGTATACCATACAGTAATCGTTTTCAACAAGTGGAAAATCCCTATTTCCACACTTTCTTTTCTAAAACAGTCTATATTTTATCCCAAACTGTATTATATTTTTGAAAAAAATAAAGCCTTTTTTCTTTTTTTCAGAAAAAAGGGTATAATAAAAGAAAATAAGCGGTAAAAAGGAGACTAGGCATGTTGATTTTTCCTTTATTAAATGATTTGTCAAGAAAAATCATCCATATTGACATGGATGCCTTTTTTGCTGCGGTAGAAATCAGAGATAATCCTAAACTTAGAGGAAAACCTGTCATTATCGGAAGCGACCCTCGGCAAACAGGTGGGCGGGGAGTCGTTTCCACTTGTAGCTATGAGGCGCGAGCTTTTGGTGTCCATTCTGCTATGAGTTCTAAAGAAGCCTATGAACGTTGTCCCCAGGCCGTCTTTATCTCAGGAAATTATGAAAAATATAAAGCTGTAGGACTCCAAATTCGAGCTATTTTTAAGCGCTATACAGATTTGATTGAACCTATGAGTATTGACGAAGCCTATTTGGATGTGACAGAAAATAAACTCGGCATCAAGTCAGCTGTCAAAATCGCTCGTCTCATTCAAGAGGATATCTGGCAAGAACTTCATCTAACTGCTTCTGCCGGTGTTTCTTACAACAAATTCTTAGCTAAAATGGCGAGTGATTATCAAAAACCACATGGTTTAACAGTGATTTTACCTGAACAAGCTGAAGATTTTCTCAAACAAATGGATATTTCCAAGTTTCATGGAGTAGGAAAAAAGACGGTAGAACGTCTGAATCAAATGGGTGTTTTTACTGGCGCAGACCTACTTGAAGTTCCTGAAGTGACTCTGATAGACCGCTTTGGCAGACTGGGCTATGACCTGTATCGAAAGGCTCGTGGCATTCACAACTCTCCAGTCAAATCCAATCGCATCCGTAAGTCAATCGGCAAGGAGAAAACCTCTGGAAAGATTCTCCGTGCCGAGGAAGACATCAAAAAAGAACTGACTCTCCTATCAGAAAGAGTCGCTCTCAATCTCAATCAGCAAGACAAAGCTGGAAAAATTGTCATTTTGAAAATCCGCTACGAGGACTTTTCAACTCTTACTAAACGAAAAAGTCTGACTCAAAAAACACAGGATGCTAGTCAGATAAGCCAAATAGCCCTGCAACTCTATGAAGAATTAAGCGAGAAAGAAAGAGGTGTCCGCCTGTTGGGGATTACCGTGACTGGATTTTAAAACCTTGAAGAGCTAACTCTTCAAGGTTTTTCTTATACAAATAAACGGACAAAGCTATAAAGTAGCAAGATACTACCAAGCACGATACGGTATTTACCGAAAAGGGTGAAGTCGTGTTTTTTCACATAGCTGGTCAAGAAACGAATAGCGACCATGCTGACTGCGAAAGCTACTCCCATGGCAACCAAGAGCAAGAACAATTGCCCGAAGTCCAAGAGCTGTCCTGCTTTTATAAATTTGAAAATCTTTAATGCGCTAGCTCCAAACATAACTGGAATTCCAAGATAGAAGGTAAATTCTGTCACAACAGAACGACTAGTTCCATTCAACAAACCACCGACAATCGTTGCTCCTGAACGGCTAGTCCCTGGTAAAAGAGCAAGAACTTGGAAGAGTCCGATATAGAAGGCTGTCGTATAAGGAAGCTTGTCCAACTCTGTTACACTTGGTTCAATAGCACGAGCTTTATTTCTCTTTTCCAAATAGATAAAGGCAATCCCATAAATAATCAACATGAGAGCAACTGAAACCATATTATGGAAGTGAGTATCAAACCAATCATCAAACTTAAATACTGCAAGCAAAGGTAAAGTGGCAACCAAGACCTTCAACCACAGTCTCCAAGTCTTACGAACTTCCTGCTTGTCCTTAGTCGGTTTGAAAGGATTGAGCTTGTTAAAGTAAATGACCATAACCGCTAAAATCGCACCAAGCTGAATCACAACATTAAACATGGACATAAAAGATTCATTCTGATTTTGGTATTGGATAAACTCCTCTGCTAAAATCAAGTGACCTGTACTGGAAATCGGCAACCATTCCGTAATTCCTTCAACAATACCGAAGAAGATAGATTTTAAAATTTCAATAAGATACATAGATTACTCCTTTTTCTATCTCCCATTATAGCATATTTTAGCTCTCTTTAAAAGGCACCGATACTGCCGCCACCGCCGCCTCCAGAGAAGCCACCGCCAGAACTTCCACTTCCAGAAGATACGGAATAGGTACTTGCTGTGTTTGCGATGCTGGCATAATGGCTCATTTGCGCGCTTGAATGATAAAACATACCGTGCCAGCCATAATCTACATAGAGATTGATATCTGGATTTCCCACTTTAATCTGATGAACCTTCATCAAATGGCTGACCTTGTCCGCATAGCCAAATAAGGTCGCATAGACCAAAAGGCGATTCCAGACCACAATACTTTCCAATTCAGCCTGATCCAATCGTGCAATCTCACGCAACATATTTTCAAAACTGGTCCAGAGATAGTATACTTCTGCTCCTGCTTCATTTAGGACACCATCACGATTATCTAATCGAAGCTTCCAATAATAGAAAACAGCCAACGCCAAACCTAGAAAACCAAGTATTGGCAAGGGGATGTAAAGATAGCCATAAACATCCAAACTGTACAAGAACAAACCAAATCCGATAAATAGGGGCAAGATAGTCAAGACCCCCATACCCACTTGCAAGGCCTTTTCCCCACCAGTTAAAGGACGATAATAATCTGGGAGCCCCCAGAAGGAAATTCGTTTTCTCACTCCTTCTTGCATCTGGTTCAACACTTCTTCAAAAGAAGATTTGAGCTGACGCCCCTTTGCTTGAATCCGTTTTTCATCAGAAGCTTTGGCTCTACGATAAAGACTATCAGATACCTTGTAATCCGCAAACAAATTGGAAAGAGTTTCTTCTTTTTTGCCTGAAAAAGCCAGATTTAGACAGTCTTTCTCAAAGCTTGACAAACCATCTTCTTTTACTAGCCTCAAACCAACTGCATCTCCTTCTGAAATGATAGAGACATTTCCACGGTCTATCACATCTAGCAAGGTAGCTTGAATAAGTTGATCAAAGGTAAATTTACCTGCTCCTTTTGTTAGAGGACTCACTTCCTCCAAGGAGGTCGAGTAGACTGCTTCTGATAAAACCATAGGCTCTAATTCCATTGGTGGTTCATAGATACGATGATTTTTGGCATATTTGACCGAAGGAGTGGTCTTTCTTCTATAAATAAAATAGAAACAGACACTTAATAACAAGGAGATAGAAAGTATCAAAGGGAAGACCCAGGTAACGAGTTGTTTACTTTGCTCTTTTTCTTTAAAAATCGAGTCTTCTATCTTATTAAATTCTTCTAAACGATTTCCTTTCAATCCCTGATCCCTAGCGCTAGCAAAATTAGTTCGAGGCCAGTAGGCATGCAATTCAACTCCACGCTTAGGCGGGAGATTGTCTAAACGGATAGTATAATCAAGGTTACTCTTTTCAATCGTTCCCTCTCTAAAAAGTTTCCCTGTATGGAAAAAGAGTTTTTCAGCCCCCTTGTCTCCCCTTACATGAAATTCAAACTTTCCAATAGTTCCTGAACTATCTGTCAGAGGTTGCCAATTTAATTCAGCGATGTCATCATATAGAAAAAGCAAATTTTTTAAATTCCATGTGAGGTCAACTTCAACTATGTCACCCTCCTGACCTGAATTGTAGACTTTCACAGTATAACCATTCGCCTCTTCTGTCACTTCGCTAGTAACGTCTGTCAGTTCAGCACCGTTTTTCGCAGCCTGAACCTTTGGATGAGGATCAATGTCAAATCCACTAGGCATCTTACCTGCACGTCCAAGTCCCACGATTTGGCCCTTAAAGTCCTCCTCAAACTGATAAACTATCTTTTGTCTAAATTCTGCCGTATTGTCTGCATGAATATACAAATCTCCTTGATAAGAGTTTATCTTGAAATCAATGGCAAAAACAGAGAGTGGAAGAAGGCAAAACAAGCCTAACACCAGTAAGAAAAAAGTTTTTTTCATCAACTAATCCCCCTTTTTATCTTTGCTATCATTATATCATTTTTTCTCAAGTAAGGGCTTACCTATATTGAAAAATAGAGTTTTTTTCGATAAAATAGGAGACAGTTATTTTTTAATAGATTAGAAATAGGAGAAATCATGAGAAAAATATACTTATCTATTTTCACAAGTCTCTTGCTGATGCTGGGACTTGTCAATGTTGCCCAAGCCGATGAATATTTACGCATCGGGATGGAAGCAGCATATGCTCCCTTTAACTGGACTCAGGATGATGATAGCAATGGGGCTGTCAAAATCGATGGGACTAACCAGTATGCTAACGGATACGATGTTCAAATCGCCAAGAAAATCGCTAAGGACTTAGGTAAAGAACCTTTGGTTGTTAAAACAAAGTGGGAAGGTCTAGTTCCTGCCCTTACTTCTGGTAAGATTGACATGATTATCGCAGGTATGAGTCCAACTGCCGAACGCAAACAAGAAATTGCCTTTTCAAGCAGTTACTACACTAGCGAACCAGTTTTGCTTATCAAAAAAGATTCTGCCTACGCAAGTGCTAAATCTTTGGATGACTTTAATGGTGCGAAAATCACTTCTCAACAAGGTGTCTATCTTTATGACTTGATTGCACAAATCCCAGGTGCTAAAAAAGAAACTGCCATGGGAGACTTCGCTCAAATGCGCCAAGCTCTTGAGGCTGGTGTCATTGATGCTTATGTTTCTGAACGCCCAGAAGCACTGACTGCTGAAGCTGCGAACTCTAAGTTCAAGATGGTTCAAGTAGAACCAGGTTTCAAAACGGGGGAAGAAGATACAGCTATCGCCATTGGACTTCGTAAAGATGACAACCGTATTAGCCAAATCAATGCCAGCATTGAAACTATTTCAAAAGATGACCAAGTTGCCTTGATGGATCGTATGATCAAGGAACAACCTGCCGAAGCTACAACAACTGAAGAGACTAGCAGTAGCTTCTTTAGCCAAGTCGCTAAAATTCTTTCTGAAAACTGGCAACAACTTTTGCGTGGTGCTGGTGTCACTCTTTTAATCTCTATCGTCGGAACCATCACAGGTCTCATTATCGGCCTTGCCATTGGTGTTTTCCGTACTGCTCCTCTATCTGAGAATAAAGCCATTTATGGCCTACAAAAACTAGTCGGCTGGATCCTCAATGTCTACATTGAAATTTTCCGTGGTACCCCAATGATCGTTCAATCGATGGTTATCTACTATGGAACGGCCCAAGCTTTCGGTATCAACCTTGACCGTACACTGGCTGCTATCTTCATCGTTTCAATCAACACCGGAGCCTACATGACTGAAATCGTCCGTGGTGGTATCCTAGCAGTTGACAAGGGACAATTTGAAGCCGCTACTGCTCTTGGTATGACCCATAACCAAACCATGCGTAAAATTGTCCTACCTCAGGTTGTCCGTAACATCCTACCAGCAACTGGTAATGAATTTGTCATCAATATCAAAGATACATCTGTATTGAACGTTATCTCTGTTGTCGAACTTTATTTCTCAGGAAATACCGTGGCAACGCAAACCTATCAATACTTCCAGACATTTACAATCATCGCCGTGATTTACTTTGTCCTCACCTTCACCGTAACACGTATCCTACGCTTCATCGAACGCCGCATGGACATGGATACCTATACTACAGGTGCTAACCAAATGCAAACGGAGGATTTGAAATAATGACACAAGCAATCCTTGAAATTAAACACCTCAAAAAATCCTATGGACAAAACGAAGTGCTAAAAGACATTTCACTCACTGTCCACAAGGGAGAGGTAATCTCTATCATCGGAAGCTCTGGAAGCGGAAAATCAACCTTCCTACGCTCCATTAACCTCCTTGAAACGCCAACTGATGGACAAATCCTTTATCATGGACAAAACGTCCTCGAAAAAGGCTATGACCTCACGCAATACCGTGAAAAGTTGGGGATGGTGTTCCAATCCTTTAACCTCTTTGAAAATCTCAACGTTCTTGAAAACACAATTGTCGCTCAGACAACTGTCCTTAAACGCGAACGTACAGAAGCTGAAAATATTGCCAAAGAAAACCTGGAAAAGGTCGGCATGGGAGAACGCTACTGGCAAGCGAAACCAAAACAACTCTCAGGTGGTCAAAAACAACGTGTGGCCATCGCTCGTGCCCTCTCCATGAATCCGGATGCTATTCTCTTTGATGAACCAACATCAGCTCTCGATCCAGAAATGGTTGGAGAAGTCCTCAAAATCATGCAGGACCTGGCTCAAGAAGGCTTGACTATGATTGTCGTAACTCACGAAATGGAATTCGCCCGTGATGTCTCTCATCGTGTTATCTTTATGGATAAGGGTGTGATTGCTGAAGAAGGCAAACCAGAAGACCTCTTCACTAATCCTAAAGAAGACCGTACAAAAGAATTCCTTCAACGCTATCTCAAATAAAAAGAAAAGGCTGCATCAACCGTGCAGTCTTTTTACTAGCCAAAAAATGAAAAGGCAGACCCTATTCAAGAATCCGCCATCATCCAAAGATTAATCTTCAAATTTTTCATGATTTTTTTCATAGAAATCAATTAAACCTAGAGCTGTTTCAAATGAAATATTTTTTACTTTTGCACGACCCTGCGCTAGAGCAATGATAGACATTTCACGCGCATTCGTTTCTTTAGAGATACGGTAGCCTGTGATCTTCTTATCACGAACCCAGCCAACAACTGATTCTACTTTTTCAAAGTTTGACTTAGCCATGTCCTTCTCCTATTTTCTTCTTTACGATATTTAATTGTATACGTTTTTATGTGTTTTGTCAATAAAAAAACATATATTCAATAAAATTAATGATTTATTTTTCTGTTACTATCTTATTAAAGCCGATAATATATAGGTTTTTACTTGCTATAAACCATTAGTAAATACCTTTAAAATAATTGTATTATTAACTCTTTTGTTTGTAAAAATATTCATAATTTACAAATGCCAGTTCGGGATAGGTTAGACAGGTTTTATCTTCAACTTTATTCTATTTATCCAACTTTAAAACAATATTTCTAATAGTGAAAGACTTTCTCTCCACACTATTACTAATTATTATTTCTCTTCTCCTTCTTTGGTATTCTTCCTGCCTTTATAAGCACTTTTCACTTGATCAACTGGTACTATTTATTTACTTTATCAATATTCCTTTTTATTTCTTCAAACCTATAAAAAGATGAGTCGTTAGGAGACAATAGTATCCTATCTTCTAACATTTTCCACTGTTTTTATCTTCTTAGTATCTTATCACTCTTCTCAGTTAACTCAGTATAAGGTTTCTCATTAGTATTGATTATTTTTTCTAATTCCTATTATATTTAACCAAATTTCAGATTAGACATATATAAAATAGTGGATTCTAAAAATACGCCTTATATATAACAAGTAATTTTACTCCCTTACTATAAACTGAATCAAAAAATAATAGGTACTATAATGACTTGTGATAGAAATAGCGTAATCGATTTCCTAAGTCCATAGGAATCGCCCCCTTTCTTCACCCTCATTATAGCACCTATACATCAGTTGTGCAAATAATATGATATTTTTTTATTAGTCCTCAGACAAGCATATTATAGAGCGTTTCATTACCATTTAAGTTAATATAAGATGGATCAAAACCTTCCATTCGACGAATCAAGCCTGCATAATCATGCTTATCTGCCAAGGCAATCCCAATTAATACTGGTCCTGTTCCCTTGCTAGCTCGTTTGATATACTCAAAACGTGTGATATCATCATTTGGCCCTAGGATATCATTTACAAACTCACGCAAGGCCCCCGGACGCTGTGGAAAATTAACCACAAAGTAATGCTTGATCCCATCATAAATCAAGGCACGCTCTTCCATTTCCGGCATACGGTTGATATCATTATTTCCTCCAGAAATGATACAACAAATGGTTTTCCCCTTGATATATTCAGCTAAAACCTCTAAAGAGGCGATACTAGCCGCTCCAGCAGGTTCTGCGACAATCCCTTGCTTAGAGTAAAGGTCAATCAAGGTTTCAGAAATCAGTCCCTCATCGACACCTACTAAGGTTTGAACATATTGACGAGTTGCTTCATAGGTCAATTGACCTACCTTTTGTACAGCAATCCCATCCGCAAATTTGTCAATTTCTTTGAGTTTGACAGGTCCACCAGCTTCAAAGGCAGCTTTCATGGAACGTGCCCCATTAGCCTCTACTCCGATGACTTCAATTTCTGGACTTGTTTCCTTGATATAGGTAGAAACCCCAGCAATGAGACCGCCACCTCCAACAGGAACTAAGACAGCATCAAAATCAATCGATTCTTTTCGAGCTTCTTCTAAAATCTCATAAGCAACGGTCCCTTGACCAGCCTGAACATGGGCATCATCAAAAGGATCAATAAAGGTACGATTTTCAGAGACTGTAAATTCTTGGGCTGCTTTGGCTGAGGCATCAAAAGTATCTCCAACTAATTTAATAGTCACGAAGTCCCCACCAAAAAAGCGAACTTGACCAATCTTTTGTTGCGGAGTAGTAATGGGCATAAAGATAGTAGCAGGAATTTTCATCTCATTACAAGTATAGGCAACTCCCTGCGCATGATTTCCCGCAGAAGCACAGACTACCCCACGCTCACGTTCTTCCTTGCTGAGCTGGGAAATGGCATAATAGGCACCACGGATCTTAAAAGAACGAACACGTTGAGCATTTTCCTTTTTCAAATAAATCTTAGCACCATACTTCTCCGATAAATAATGGTCATAATCCAGTGGGGTATTCACAACCACACCGTTCAAGACCTTATGAGCCTTGATTATATCTTTTGAACTTAACATCATTTTCTCCTAAACTATTTCATACTTATCGCAATCCATCCTTTTAAAAAGAGATGAATTGATTATAAAAGCGAGTTAGTCCCCCAACTCGCCTTCACCTTAATTTCTATCAATTAGTTATAGATTTTGAATGCATCATCGTCGTTTTTACCAACGAATGGCATTGCTTTACGCAATTCTGCACCAACTTTTTCAATTTCAAGGTTAGCTGCTTGTTCACGGTAAGCAGTCAATTTTGGACGTCCAGCTTTATAGTCATTTACAAAGTCATTTGCAAATTTACCATTTTGGATGTCTGCCAAGACAGCTTTCATGTTTTCTTTAACTTGCTCAGTAATTACACGTGGACCTGATACATAGTCACCGTACTCAGCAGTGTTTGAAATTGATTGACGCATTTTCTTGAATCCACCTTCGTAGATCAAGTCGACGATCAATTTCATTTCGTGAAGAACTTCAAAGTAAGCCAATTCTGGAGCGTAACCTGCTTCTGTCAAGACTTCGAAACCTGCTTCGATAAGGGCAGTCAAACCACCACAAAGTACAGCTTGTTCACCAAACAAATCTTCTTCAGTTTCTTCTTTGTAAGTTGTTTCAAGAAGACCTACACGAGCTGCTCCAACACCTTTACACCAGTCCATAGCAATGTTTTTAGCATTTCCTGTTGCATCTTGATATACTGCGTAAAGAGCTGGAACACCAAATCCTTCTTCATAAGTACGACGTACCAAGTGTCCTGGTCCTTTAGGAGCACACATAAAGACATCTACATCCGCAGGAACTTTGATAAATTCAAAGTGGATGTTGAAACCATGAGCAAATCCAACTGCGTTTCCTGCTTCCAAGTTTGGAGCGATTTCTGCTTCGTACAATTCTTGTTGGATTTCGTCTGGTGCCAAAATCATGATAACGTCAGCCAATTTAGTTGCTTCTGCTACTGTGTAAGTGTCAAATCCATCTTCTTTTGCTTTGTCAAAAGATTTACCTGGACGTACACCGATGATGACATCACGACCTGAGTCACGCAAGTTTTGAGCATGCGCATGTCCTTGTGAACCATAACCGATAACGGCGATTTTTTTACCGTCAAGTGCTGCTACTTTAACATCTTTTTCATATTCCATTTGAACTGCCATAGTTTTTCTCTCTTTTCTATTATTTATTGCCTTTTAGGCTGGTTTAACAAATTTAAAATATTTTTATACTCAATGAAAATCAAAGAGCAAATTAGGAAGCTAGCCGCAGGCTGCTCAAAGCACTGCTTTGAGGTTGTAAATAAGACTGACGGAGTCAGTAACATATACCTACGGCAAGGCAAAGCTGACGTGATTTGAAGAGATTTTCGAAGAGTATTAATCGCGGGTAAATCCAGTTGCACCAGTTCGAGCAATATTACGAATACCGTACGGTCGAATGACTCGCAATAGAGCTTCACTCTTTTCAGCATTTCCTGTCATCTGAATGGTAATCGAGCTTGGTGCTACGTCTACCACCGTTGCACGGAAAGGTTGAATAATCGCTAGAATCTCAGCTCGCTTCTCAGCTGGCGCTGACATCTTAACCAAAATCACCTCGCGCTCCAAATGAGGCTTGTCTGTGATATCACGAATGCGAATCACATCAATCTGACGATTGAGTTGCTTGATAATTTGCTCCACTTCATCATGTGAAGCTACATCAATAATAATGGTGATCCGCGATACATTCGGATCTTCTGTTGCTCCAACAGAGATGCTTTCGATATTAACCTGACGACGAGACAGGACACCGGTAAAGCGATTGAGGACTCCTGAACGATTTTGTAGTTTTGCTGTTAACATTCTACGCATGGAACTTCACCCCCAACATCTCATGATTACTCTTACCAGCTGGTACCATTGGTAACACCTGTTCCTTACGAGAAATATCTACCTCAATTAGCATAGGAACATTCTCAGTGATGACTTCAAGGTCTTGAGCCAAGGTCTCAGGATTGTCAAACTTATAGTTTTTAATGCCATAAGCTTGTGCCATCAATTGGAAATCAGGAAGGGTATCAAAGACTGACTCTGACGTTCTACCTTCATAGAAGGATTCCTGCCATTGGCGAACCATTCCAAGTGAGTGGTTGTTCAGCATAACCACCTTGATTGGCACCTTGTAAATGTTCAAAATAGCCAATTCCTGGTTAGTCATTTGGAAACCACCATCCCCAACAAACAAGACTACTTCCTTATCTGGGTTAGCAATTTTAGCTCCAATTGCTGCTGGAATTCCAAATCCCATGGTTCCCAAACCACCTGAAGTCACTAACTGACGTTCATTTTGGTAGGGATAATACTGGGCTGTCCACATTTGGTGTTGACCAACGTCTGTTACCACAATGGCATCACCATTCGTCAACTCACCGATGCGTTCAATAACAGCTTGCGGCTGAACCACACGCTCTTTCTTATCATAAGAACGAACGCGGTTCTTGTCTTTGGTAACTTTTTCAATCCATTTCTCAGTATTGTTATGAACAGTTGGTTCCGCCAACAACATTTGCAAAGCTTTCTTAGCATCTCCAACTACAGGAATATCTGCACTGATAATCTTGCCAATCTCGGCTGGGTCAATATCAATGTGAGCAACCTTGGCATTCTTAGCGAAGGTCTTAGGATTCCCCGTCAAGCGGTCATCGAAACGACAACCAATACTAATCATAAAGTCCGCTTCCGTCATGGCAATATTAGCTGCGAAAGATCCGTGCATGCCTCCCATTCCAAGGAAGAGTGGATGACTCGTTGCAATCGTTCCTTGTCCCAAAAGACTGGTTACCACCGGGATTTGATAGCGTTCTGCAAATTCATTTAATTCTGCAGCTGCTTCAGCATAACTAATCCCCCCACCAGCTAACAAGACTGGTTTTTTAGCCTTGGACAATTGCTTCAAAATTTTCTTGATTTGCATATCATTCGGCTCAAGAGTCGGTTGATAACTTGGTAGGTTCACTTCTGGTGAATAGATGAAGTCGGTTTCTAAAGCAGATACGTCTTTAGGTAGGTCAATTACGACCGGCCCTGGTCGACCTGTTGTTGCGATATGAACAGCTTCTGTAATGATACGAGGAATATCTGCCGTCTCACGAACTTGGTAATTGTACTTAGTGATTGGCATGGTAATTCCCACGATGTCTGCCTCCTGAAAGGCATCCTTCCCAATACCTGCTCGCGCCACCTGACCTGTAAAGACCAAAAGGGGAACGCTATCGCTCATGGCATCTGCAATCCCTGTAATGGCATTTGTTGCTCCCGGTCCGCTAGTGACGACGGCAACACCCAACTTTCCAGTTGATTTGGCATAACCTTCAGCTTCATGCAGACAACCTTGCTCATGGCGTCCTAGAATGTGGCGAATGCCTTTAAAATTATATATCGCATCATAAAAAGGCAAGACCGCACCACCAGGATAACCAAAGATGGTATCAATTCCTAAATCACGAAGTGTTTCCAAAACTAGGTCCGACCCCGTCTTAGGAGATTCTAAACTGATTTTCTCCATTGTTCCCCTTTCTCTTCTCTTAAAAATAACTTGTTACTATCATACCATTTTTTCAAAATTTTTCAAGAGAAAAGAAGAAATTTTCTGAATTTTCTATTTTAACGTTTATTTATGAATGTTATTTTTGTTTTTATTAAAAAGATACCGATTTCATTTACTAAAAAAGAAAAAAGAACTGATTTCTCAGTTCTTCATTAATCTTATTCTACACTAAATAGATATGGGTAAACAGGTTGTTGGCCTTGGTGGATTTCGACTTCAACATCTTCGAATTCTTCTGCGATTTCTTGAGCAATTTCATTGGCAAGTTCTTCACTTCCGTCTTCACCGACATAGAAGGTTACGATTTCACTATCTTCATCCAACATATGTTTCAAGGTTTCTGTCAAGGTTTGGTGCATATCAGGGTTTGACACGAGGATTTTCCCATCAACCATACCAAGATTATCGTTTTCATGGATTTCTAAACCATCGATTGTTGTATCACGAACAGCTGTTGTGACGCTTCCACTAACAACATCGCTAAGAGCAGCAGTCATACGCTCTTGGTTTTCTTCGATGGACTTGCTTGGGTCAAAGGCAAGAAGACTTGTCAAACCTTGAGGAAGAGTGCGAGCTTCCACCACTACTGCTGGTTGCTCTAAAACTTCTGCTGCAGATTGAGCTGCCATGAAGATGTTTTTGTTGTTTGGCAGGAAGATGATGTTACGAGCGTTGACCTGTTCAACAGCCTTGATAAAGTCTTCTGTTGAAGGGTTCATGGTTTGACCGCCTTCGATAACATAATCCACACCTTGAGAACGGAAGATATCTGCTAGACCTTTACCAGCCACCACAGCAATCAAAGCATACTCTTTTTCTTCAGCTGGTTTGCTAACTTGAGCAGCTTCTTTCTCAACCTGCGCTTCGTGTTGGTTACGCATATTGTCAACTTTTACCTTGACCAAGCTACCATATTTGAGACCTTCTTGCATAACAAGACCTGGATCTTCTGTATGGACATGGACTTTGACGATTTCATCATCATTAACAACGAGGAGAGAATCCCCAAGTTCATTCAAGTAGTTACGGAACTCTTCATAGTCAAAATCTTTAGCATAGGTTGGGCCTTGCTTAAGAGCTACCATGATTTCAGTACAGTAACCAAAGGTGATGTCCTCAGTCGCTACATGACCAGCTACAGACTTATGATGTTCTGCATTGATCATCTCACTCATGTTGGCAGGAGTCGCTACAAAGTCCTCAGATGCGATATATTCACCAGTAAGGGCTGAAAGGAAACCTTCGTAGATAAAGACCAGTCCTTGACCACCTGAGTCCACAACGCCAACTTCTTTCAAGACTGGAAGCATGTCTGGTGTTTTAGCTAGAGCTGTTTTAGCACCTTCCAAGGCTGCGCGCATGACTTCAACAGCATCATCTGTTTGCTCAGCTTTTTTCTTAGCACCGATAGCAGCCCCACGAGAAACTGTCAAAATCGTTCCTTCAACTGGTTTCATCACTGCCTTATAGGCAACTTCCACACCTGATTGGAAGGCAAGGGCCAAGTCTTGACCTGTTAACTCATCTTTATCCTTGATAGCTTGTGAAAATCCACGGAAAAGCTGAGACGTAATAACGCCTGAGTTTCCACGCGCACCCATCAAAAGACCTTTGGCAAGAATGCTCGCTACCTCGCCAACTGTAGAAGCTGGCTTGTCTGCAACTTCTTTAGCTCCATTTTCAATGGTCATTCCCATGTTTGTTCCAGTATCTCCATCTGGAACTGGAAAGACGTTTAATGAATTGACATATTCAGCTTGCTTATTCAAGCGAGTTGATGCAGCCTGCACCATTTCTTGAAATAAGCTAGTAGTAATTTTTGACACGGTTATTCTCCTACAACTTTGATATTTTGAATGTAGACATTTACAGTCTGAGCAGTAATTCCAAGTTGGTTTTCCAAACTAAAACGAACACGCTCTTGAATGTTTTTTGACACTTCGCTAATCTTTGTTCCGTAGCTCAACACGGTATATACATCAACTGCAATACTGCCATCTTCGGCCGCTTTTACGACGACACCTTTGGAATAATTTTCCTTACCTAGAAGGGCTTGGAAATTATCTTTGAGGGCATTTTTACTAGCCATACCGACCACACCAAAAATCTCAGTTGCTGCTCCACCTACGACGGTTGCAATCACTTCATCTGTTAGTTCGATTTGACCATCTTTTGTATTAATTTTTACAGTCATCCTTTTTACCTCAACTAGTTGATACTCTATTTTATCATATTTCAGCCCAAGTGTAAAAGCAGAATACTGTATCAGCGGATATTTACTCTATTTTTCAAATGATTTTATATCTACAGTAAAAGAAAAAAGACCCTAAGGTCTCCTTACTTTTATTATTAAACACGTTCAACTTTACCTGATTTCAAAGCACGAGCTGAAGCCCAAACTTTTTTAGGTTTACCATCGATAAGAACAGTAACTTTTTGAAGGTTTGGTTTTACGGCACGTTTTGTTTGGTTCATCGCGTGTGAACGGTTGTTTCCTGATACAGTCTTACGACCTGTAAAGTAACATACTTTAGCCATTGTGTTTTCCTCCTATTAGATCTAATATAGCGGATGTGCTAGCACCACATACCGTACTATGTTATCACACTTTCTTCTTTTTTGCAAGGGAATTGGAAGATTTTTTTATTTAACGTAGACAATTCCCAACTTCCCAAAGGCCACATCTCCACGGATAATCAAGGTTTTGCTGATTGGGGCTAAAGGAGTATCTGCCTTGGCTACGCCACAGAAAGTTTCTACCTTTAAATCAACTCCCCAATGTTGAGGAACATAGATAACTGCATTGCCAAAACCAACTTCCACTTTCAGGGTTGCGCTATCTCCCAACATCTCTGCATTGTCATAATATATCTTGGCATTTCCAAAACCAACTTCTACTTGGTCGTCTACCAATTCTTGATTTTGCTTGTAGAAAGTCCCAGTCCCAAAAGCAACTTCCTTATCTGTAAGAATGGTCTTTTTACCATCATACCACCATTTTTTCCCATTCCAAGTTCTGTTAGAATGAGTGAGTGCGCTGACACCCATTACGATTAAAATACTTGCCCAGAACAATGACTGATTGGGAATTGGTAAAATGCCATAAAAGTGGTTAGCAATCATTAAGGCTACTAGAGCTGTAAAAGAGGCTGAAGTTAAGTGACGACGCAACAAAGCTCCAACTGATTGATAGGCAAAAAATGCAATACCAAGCAAGGGCCAAATTTGCCCACCGAATGAAGGGATTCCAAAATTTCCTTGTAATAATATTAAAGCTGCCAATACTAGCAATACAATACCAAATGCTTTCTTTTTCATCTTCTTACCTCATGTTTCTTAGATTTTCTTTTAGGAGGGATTGGTAATGCCGTGAGACATGAACCTCCTTGTGGGTTTGATAAAAGGAAATGGTGCCCGTTCCTGAAAAGGACTTGTCAACCGAGTAAACTTGCCGAATATTAGCAATGGTCGACTTGGATACTCGACTGAAATAACGGGGCAGGATAGACTCTAACTCATAGAGTTTAAGTCGAACCTCGTAGGCATCTTTCTGGGTATGGGCGTAAATCTTGTTCCCCTCTGTTTCAAAGAAAAGAATTTCCGACAAGTCCAGATAATATTCACCCGTCCCCTTGTAAAAAATCAACCTAGGAGACTTGGATTCGTGCAAGAGGCGCTGTAAATCCGCAATCTCATCTGTCAAAGCCGCTGCCTTGATGACAATTTCAGTTTCCTCTAAATTGCTGTCAATTTCGATTCGTAACTTCATTCCATCTCCTTTCTGACTCTACTATATCAAAGCCAAAATAAGAAAACAAGAGCAAAAAAGCAAGTGGTTACTTTAGACCCGTAAGTGGTTGTAGGACCACCTTAACTTACAATTCAAAATAGAAAGAAAAGCACACCCCACGCAAGGCCACAAATATAACCAACTACTACATCCTTGGGATAATGCACTCCCCCTAAGACTCTTACTAGACCGAGGAAAGCTGACAAGACCAACAAGATAACCCCTACAGATAAACTAGCATGTAAGCAAGCCATGGAGATAATGGTTGCTGAAAAGACATGACGACTGGGCATTGACTGACCAGGACTATCTCTGTCAAGCAAGGGTTTAATAGTCCATTCCTCATAAGGCCTAGGGGCATTGATTTTCTTACGAAGAAAGGACAAAATCACAAAACCTGACGCTGGAATAAACAAATAGATCCCGACCTGTTTCCCAAGTCCTTGTTGGAGATAGGTAGTTGCTAACAAGGTTAGATAAATCATAGGCATAACCACCGTCATGAACCGATTGAAAGTTCTTAACAAGCTCAGAAGAAAGGGCTTATTTTCAATATTACCAGCAATGTGGTCATACCATTCTTGATAATTTTTCATATATTTTCTCATCACTTACTCAAATTTTGCTTATAGGGAAGCACTTGTCTTCTAGTATAGTGCAGAAAAAGAAGGCCGTCAAGCCTTCTTTGGGTTTATTCTTCTACTTCGTCTTCTGTAAATTGACTGTTGTAGAGGTCAGCGTAGAAACCAGCTTGTGCCATCAGCTCATCATGATTGCCTTGCTCGATGATATTTCCATCTTTCATGACCAGAATCAGATCAGCATTACGAATGGTTGACAAGCGGTGGGCGATGACAAAGGAAGTTCTTCCCTCCATCAACCGGTCCATAGCTTTCTGGATCAATTCCTCTGTACGGGTATCAACAGAAGAAGTCGCTTCATCTAGGATTAGGAGTGGTGCATCTTTCAACAAAGCACGAGCAATGGTCAAGAGTTGTTTTTGCCCGACAGACAAGGTCACTGTATCATCCAAGACGGTATCGTAACCATCTGGTAGGGTCATGATAAAGTGGTGAATCCCTACAGCCTTGCTGGCTTCAATCACGCGCTCATCACTAATACCTGTTTGGTTATAGATAAGATTGTCGCGAATGGTTCCTTCAAAGAGCCAAGTATCCTGCAAGACCATTGAAAAGACATCGTGCACTTCCGAACGCTTCATCTCCTTGGTATCCACACCATCGATGCGGATACTTCCCTTATCAATCTCATAGAACTTCATCAAAAGATTGACAATAGTTGTCTTACCAGCTCCAGTCGGTCCGACAATGGCAACCTTTTGACCTGAATGAGCGGTCGCAGAAAAGTCATGAATAATGGTTCGCTCTGGTGTGTAACCAAAGGAAACTCGATCAAAGACCACTTGACCTTTCATATTGCTCAATTGTCTTTCTTTATGGGATTCGTCTCCCATTTCCTCTTCAGCTAGGAATTCGAAGACACGTCCCATGGCTGCACTAGCCTGCTGAAGACTAGTAATTCCTTGGGCAATTTGTGAAAGAGGCTGAGAAAAGATTCGAACGTAGGCCATAAAGGCAACGATAATCCCGATACTGATGTGTCCATTTAAAGCCAAGGCTGCACCAACGATAATCACCAAGGCATAGCTAAAGTTACCAATAAACATCATAATCGGCATCATAATCCCTGAAATAAATTGAGATTTCCAGATACTATCATACAGACGATTGTTTAATGTCGTAAATTCTTCTTTCGTGCTCTCGATAGCATTGTAACTGGTCACAACATTATGGCCAGAGTACATTTCCTCCACATAGCCATTGACAGCTGCCAAATCTTGTTGCTGACTCTTAAAGAAACCCTGTGATTTGCCCATAAAGACAGACACGAAAGCAAAACCAATAAGAGTTGAAACAACCGTCACCAAAGCTAAAATCCAGTTCATTCCAAACATGGTTACCAAGACTGCTAAAACCAGTAAACTAGATGAAAGAACTGTTCCCAGACTTTGATTGAGGGACTGGGCTGCCGTATCAACATCATTAGTCACACGAGACAAGGTATCTCCTTGAGAATGTCCATCAAAATATCCCAATGGAAGGCGATTGATTTTCTCTGCAATGGCTCTTCTCAAACGCTCTGAAAAACGTTGAATAGCTGTTGTAAACAGAAATGCCTGTAAATAATTTGATAGAAGTCCGATCACATAAATGACGGCCAAAAAACCACCAATAGCTGCAACCGCAGCGACATCCACACTTGTTTCCAGACCACTGGCAATGATATTAGTCATTTCCTTGATGCGAGTCGGCCCATAAACAGTAATGATATTGGATACGATTGTTGCTAGAAAGGCTATCAGAAGGGCAAACTGGAGGCCTGCAAGATAGGGTTTACTCTGTTTCCAGAGAGACATTTTCTTATTTTCCATGTTCCAATTCCTCCTTCGATAGTTGTGAATAGGCAATTTCTTGGTAAACTTCATTATTAGCTAGAAGCTCCTTGTGGGTGCCTTGTCCCACGACTTTACCTTGATCCAAGACCAAAATCAAATCTGCATCCATAATCGTTGAAATACGTTGTGCAACGATAAGTTTGGTCATAGATTTTGTTTTCTCTGCTAACTCTTGGCGTAGGACACGATCTGTCTTGTAGTCCAAGGCTGAGAAGGAGTCATCAAAGATGAGGATTTCTGGCTTCCGAGCCAAGGCACGCGCAATGGCTAGACGCTGTCTTTGACCACCTGAGAAGTTAGTTCCTCCTTGGACCACTTCTGACTCTAAGCCCGCTTCCTTGTCTTCGATAAAGTTCTTAGACTGGGCCAACTCCAAAGCCTGCCACATAGCCTGCTCACTAAGTGGTGTTTCTTGACTTTGTCCAAAGTCTAGATTGTCTTTGACATCACCTGAAAAGAGAACAGCTTTTTGTGGAATATAACCAACCTTGTTGCGCAAATCTTCTAGAGCATAGTCTTGAACATTGACACCGTCCACCAGAATTTCTCCTGCTGATACGTCATAGAAACGTGGAATCAGATTGACCAGAGTTGATTTACCTGAACCCGTTGACCCAATAAAGGCCACTGTTTGACCCGCTTCTGCTCTAAAGCTAACATGTTCGATAACTGCCTCCGAATTTGCCGCATAGCGGAAGGTCACATCCTTAAACTCGACCTGACCTTTGAGGTTTTCATCAGCCAGCTGCACTTGAGCAGGTTTTTGGATAGAAGAATGCAAATCTAAAACTTGATTAATGCGCTTGGCAGAGACCATAGTTCGGGGAAGAACGATGAAGAGTGCTCCCATGAGAAGGAAGCCCATGACAACCTGCATAGCATAAGACATGAAAACAATCATGTCACTAAAGAGAGGCAGACGCGCTATCGGAGCAGCGTCGTTAATCACATAAGCCCCAATCCAGTAAATCGCCACACTCAAACCACTTGAAATCCCCATCATGATAGGGTTCAAAATAGCCATAAGACGGTTGACAAACAAATTCAAGCGTGTCAATTCATCATTTGCTGCTGCAAATTTTTCATTTTGGTATTCTTCAGCATTGTAGGCACGAACGACGCGAATACCTGTTAAACTCTCACGAGTGATACTATTCAGTTTATCTGTCAACCCCTGAATCAAGGACTGTTTTGGAAAGGCTAGCGTCATCAAAACAGTCGTCATCAGGACGTTGACAATCACTGCCACAAGTACGGCCCAGAGCCAGTATTCTGAATGGCCTAAAATCTTCCCGATAGCCCAGATAGCCATAATCGGACCACGCGTAACTACTTGCAAGCCCATGGTAATCAACATCTGAACTTGAGTAATATCATTGGTAGTACGCGTCAAGAGGCTAGGAATAGAGAATTTCTTAATTTCTGTCTGCGAGTAATCCAAAACTCGGTTAAAAATATCACTTCTCAGCCTACTAGTATAAGAAGCCGCCACTCGGGATGCAAAAAATCCAACTGCAACTACGGACAAGAAGGCAAGAAAGGACATTCCCACCATCATGCTTGCCGGCTGCCACAACTCATCTAAATTAGTTCCTTGGCTTCCCAGCAAATCCGTAATTTTCGAGATATAAGTCGGCACTTCCAACTCTAAATAAACCGAAAAGCAAGTAAAGAGAATGGCTAGTAAAATCATCCCCCATTCTTTTCTACTAATTCGTTTTGCTAATTTCTTCATTCTCTCCTCCTATTCCCTTGATATTTGCCTGTAGTTGAGCAAGGACTTTCTCAAAAATCAGTAATTCATCTTCATCAATGTCTTCCATCAACTGCTTATCAATTCGTTCAAAAAAGGCTTTAACCTGCTTCATTTGAGAACGTGCTTTGTCCGTCAAACGAACAAATTTTGCCCGCTTATCGCTAGGACTCGCCTCCAATTCCACCAAACCATTTTGCACCATACGCTTGACCAAATTACTAGCAACAGACTTGGTAATATTGAGTTCCTGCTCGATATCTTTAATCAAAACCAATTCTTGGTTTTTCTCACGATTATCCAAAAAACGCACAACCTGACCTTGAGGCCCACCCATAAATTCAATACCACAACGTTTGGCTTCCTTTTGCACCATCAGGTGAATCTGATGACCAAAACGCTTAAAGACTAACATCGGCTTATCCATACTTACTCCTTTCTAACCATTGCATTTAGTTCTCCTAGGAACTAAATAAGTTTTCATGAGAACTATTTTATCATTTTCAGAAAAGATGTCAAGAAAAAGTTTTCATGAGAACTATTTTAGTTTAAATTGACATTAGGCAAGATTTTTATATAATAAGTGCTCACTACTGTGGGTAGAAATCCATTCACTCAATGAAGGGAGAAAACTTTCAAATGAAACCAGAAGAACAAAGAGTTTTAGGAATCTTAGCAACCATTTTTGGAGCCATCGCACTTTTAGGATCCTGGATCCCGTTTATTAACTATCCATCGTTGTTCATCGGTATCGTCGCATTTATCTTGGGGATTATCGGCCTTATCGTCAACCTCAAAAAACGGAAAACAATGGCTATTATCGGAACATCCCTGGCAGTTGCCTCTGTTGTACTTTTCTTTACGAGTCAGGTACTATACGCTGATGTCTACAAAGAGTATGCCAAGGAGTTTAACCGTTCCTACATGGATACGAGTGCCTCAATGGAACTCGAAGAAAAAAGCGACTTGACAGACGATACCTCTGCCTGGACCCAAGAACAGTTCGACGCCTTAATCGAAGGTGACCTTGACAACAAAGGAAAAGGTGGTACCAACTACGAGGATATTATCAACAAACACGGAAAGCCAGATTCCGAGTTTGACTTCACTCTTGGGGGTTACGATACGAAAAAAATCACCTATATCTCCATTGGAGACAAGATCAAGACTGTTACCTTAACTTTTGCAAAACAGGACAATGGAGAACTCTTGCTCGTCCAAAAACATGCAGTCGGTCTAGGTCTAGAAAAAAGCAAGCAACAAAACGATTCTGAAACCTGAGTCTAAGTTCAAATATCAAAAAAACGAACAGCTAGTAAAACTGTTCGTTTTTCTATTAGAACCCGTCTACGTTCGTGTAGATTTTTTGTACGTCTTCGTCGTCTTCAAGAACGCTGTAAAGTTTTTCAAAGGTTTCAAGGTCATCGCCTGACAATTCCACTTCTGACTGAGGAATCATTTCCAATTCAGTCACTTGAAATTCTTCGATACCTGACTCACGAAGGGCAACGATAGCCTTATGAAGGTCAGTTGGAGCTGTGTAAACTGTGATTGTTCCTTCTTCTGCTTCTACATCATCCACATCTACATCTGCTTCTAGCAATTGCTCAAAGACCGCGTCCGCATCTTCACCTGCAAATACGATCACACCCTTGTTGTCAAAGAGGTAAGAAACAGAACCTGAAGCACCCATGTTTCCGCCGTTTTTACCAAAGGCTGCACGGACATTGGCCGCTGTACGGTTGACATTTGAAGTCAAAGTATCAACAATCAGCATAGAACCATTTGGTCCAAAACCTTCGTAACGTCCTTCTGTAAAGGTTTCGTCTGTGTTTCCTTTAGCCTTGTCCAAAGCCTTATCGATAACGTGTTTTGGCACTTGGGCTTGTTTAGCACGGTCGATAACGAATTTCAAGGCTGAGTTTGATTCTGGATCTGGATCACCTTTTTTAGCTGCTACATAGATTTCTACACCAAATTTTGCATATACTTTAGAGTTAGCTCCATCTTTAGCCGTTTTCTTGGCTACGATATTGGCCCATTTACGTCCCATTAGGAATCTCCTTTTTTCACATTTTAATCTTTCTTATTATAACACAAGTTTTTTCGATTTTCACTAGAGGAAATGGATTTTATTCAGTAAATACAACTAGGATAGCACTTTAGTTGCTAAAATTTCCTTGCCTTCTTTTATCAAGGGGTGACGAAACAGTGAGAAATACAGTTGAATGGTCATGGCAACCCAGATTAAGGGTTCGCAAAGGATAACTCCCTTATATCCTGCCCAAGGGATAATCAAAACCACAAAAGCGATTTTCCCGATTAGTTCGATAAAGCTAGAAACCAGAGGAAGGATTTTTTGCCCCAAACCCTGCAAACAATTGCGATAAATCAATAAGAGACTCAAAATAGGATAAAAAGCTGAGCTGATTTGTAGATAGAGACTGCCATTTTCTACCAAATAGCTATCCGTCGAACTAGCCAAGAAGGAAACCAAGGCTGGACTGGCAAAAAAGAGGAAGACACAAACAAAAATTGCCCAGGACATACTTAAACGACTGCCGATTCGAATACCTTGAACAATGCGGTCTGGTCGCTTAGCTCCTAAATTCTGAGAAGCAAAGGTCGTCATCGAAGCGGAAATAGCGGTCATGGGAAGAAGGGCGAAAGCCATAATACGTCGCGCCGCTGTTTGAGCACTAATAATCACTGCACCAAAGGTATTAACAGAAGACTGTAAAATCACACTGCCGATAGATACAATTGAACTCATCAAGCCCATAGCCAAACCTTGCTCCAAGAGGTCAGCGTATAAGGCCTTATCCCATTTGAAATGCTTGAGTTGAGGCAAAAGTTCTGGCACGCTCTTACGAATATAGTAAAAACAGAGAACCGCTGATAAGCCTTGCGAAATGATGGTAGCAAGTCCCGCGGATTGAACTCCAAGATGCAATTGCGTAATAAAATAGAGATCCAGAACCACATTAACCAGAGCAGAGAAAATCAGAAATCCCAGAGCTGCCAGACTGTCTCCAATAGACCGCAACAAACCTGCAAAGAGATTATAAGCGAAGCTAACACCAACACAGGTCACAATCATAGAAATATATTGATAAGATTGAGGGAGGATTTCTGCGGGAGTGTCTAGGTACTGTAAAAGAGGGTACAAACCAAGAAAGCCCAGCAGCATAACTACAATACTCAAAAGAGAACCTAAAATCCAGGTGGCTGCTACTGCCTCCTTGATTTTAGTGAAATTCCGAGCTCCATAATAGCGGGCAATGACAATTCCCATGCCATTGCCAACACCAAGAGTAAAACCTACAATCAGGTCAAAAATCGCTGTCGTCGCCCCTACCGCTGCCAAGGATTCTTGACCAAGAAAACGCCCAACAATCAAGACATCAGCAGTGTTATAGAGCTGCTGAAAAATATTTGATAGCAAGATTGGGAAGGCGAAGCTTAAGAGCGAGGGAAGAATCGGACCATGAATCAGGTCCACTGTTCGTTTTTTATTCATAAGGCTATTATATCAGCTTTCCAGAGGAGCGACAAGAAACAGCAAACTATGCGTGAGCGGAAAACCAGAATAAGGCATCGAAAAAGCAGTGGATTTGCTCCACTACTTTAACAGCTTATTCTTCAATTTCGATTTCAAGCTCATCGCCTAGGTCAAGGGTTACTTCTTCATTCACAGAGTCTACTTGAGCTGCTTCATCTTTTTTACTTTCAGCAGCTTCTTCTCCATCAATCAAACCAAATTGAACACGGACTTGATGGTCAATCTCATCAAAGACTTCTGGGTTATCTGCCAAGTATTTCTTAGCATTTTCAGAACCTTGCCCGATTTTCTCATCCTTGTAAGAGTACCAAGCTCCTGCTTTTTTGATGATATCCAAATCGCTTGCGATTTTCAAGAGCTCACCAGTCTTAGAAATCCCTTCTCCGTACATGATTTCAACGAAGGCTTCTTTAAATGGTGGAGCTACCTTGTTTTTCACGACCTTGATTTTAGTTTCTTTACCGACATTGGTATCTTTTTGGTCACCAGTTCCCTTGATTTGCGTACTTCCACGAACATCCAAACGGACTGATGCGTAGAATTTCAGAGCACGTCCACCAGGAGTTGTTTCTGGATTTCCAAACATGACCCCAACTTTTTCACGTAATTGGTTGATAAAGATGGCAATAGTTTTTGTTTTATTGATAGAAGCACCAAGTTTACGCATAGCCTGGCTCATCATACGAGCCTGCAAACCAACGTGGCTATCTCCGATATCTCCATCAATTTCCGCACGAGGTACAAGGGCAGCAACTGAGTCGACCACGACAAGATCTACAGCACCTGAGTCAATCAATTTTCCTGCAATCTCAAGACCTTGCTCTCCTGAGTCTGGTTGTGACAAGAGCAATTCGTCAATGTTGACACCAAGGGCCGCAGCATAAGCTGGATCGAGGGCATGCTCCGCATCGATAAAGGCTGCAATACCACCTTCTTTTTGCGCTTGTGCAACTGCGTGAAGGGCAACTGTTGTCTTACCAGATGACTCTGGTCCATAAATTTCAATGATACGTCCCTTAGGATAACCACCTGAACCAAGGGCAATATCAAGAGCCAAGGAACCTGAGCTCATCACTTGCACCTTTTGCTCGGCACGTTCACCCAAACGCATGATTGATCCCTTACCAAAGTCTTTCTCAATCAATTTAAGAGCGTCATTCAAGGCTTTTTCACGTTCAGCCCCGAATTTTTTTGAAATTTCATCTAATTTTTTTGGTTTTTTCGCCATTCTATTCTCCTACATTCTAATGGTCCTCAGACCTATCTACTATTATATCAAAAGTTAGTCACTTAATAAAGCCTTGCGAACTAGGTTAAAGGCATGCATAACCGCAATGTGACGTACATCTGCTCGACTTCTGCCTCCAATATTAACCTTGATGACCTCAGTTCCTTGCTCTTGAGCCAAACCTATAAAGACTGTCCCAGCTGGGTGCCCTTCTAGACTATCTGGACCTGCCACTCCAGTCAAACTAAGGCCAAAATCAGACTGGGTCTTGATTCGTGCCTGCTCAGCCATCTTTTGAGCTGTAAATTCAGACACCACACCCTGTTCTTCTAAATCCTTGACAGGAATATCCAACATTTTTGATTTTTCCTCCAGGTTATAGGTCACAAAACCACCCTTAAATATACCTGAAACTCCCGAAAAATCCGCTACCCTAGCTTGGAAAAGACCTGCCGTCAAACTCTCTGCAGCCGTGATGGTTTTCCCTTGTTTTTTCAGTTCCTCTACCACAATGCTGGCCAAGCTAGCCTCCTCTCCATAACCATAACAGAGGTCTCGTAAAGAAATTCCTTCGAAAGTCTGACGATCCAAGATTTGATTTTCCAAGAGATCCAGCGCTTGATTCGCCTCTTCTTGACTGCTAGCCTTTGTTGACAGACGCAGAGTGACTTCTCCTGTCTTAGCATAAGGGGCCAAGGTCGGATCTGTTTGATTATCAATCAAATCAGACAAAATCGTAACCAACTGACTTTCGCCAATCCCAAAGAAACGAAGAACTCGGGAATATAGCTTACTCCCTGTCATCAACTTAGGTAGAAGTTGGTTTAAAACCATGGGTTTTAATTCACTTGGTGGACCGGGAAGGACGACATAGGTCACTCCATCGACTTCCAATATTCCCCCCACAGCCAGTCCTGTTTCGTTTGGTAGTGGAGTCGCCCCTTCTACAAGTTGAGCTTGTCTTTCGTTATTCGGTGTTCGGGCATAGTCTGGTCTCTGGGCAAAAAAGACATCCAACTTCTCCTGCGCCTGAGGATCGAAGACTAATTCTTTCCCTAAAAATTTAGCTAGAGTTTGTTTAGTTAGGTCGTCCTCAGTTGGCCCCAAACCACCTGTCAAAATCACCAGACTGCTGCGTTGACTGGCAATCTCAAGCAGGGACAAGAGACGAGCTTCATTGTCTCCTACAGCCGTCTGAAAATATACATCTACCCCAATCTCTGCTAGTTTTTCCGACAAAAACTGAGCATTGGTATTGACAATCTGTCCTGTCAAAATCTCCGTTCCAACAGCAATGATTTCTGCTTTCATATTTCCTCCTACCTATCTATTCGTATTTTTTTGAAAAAATCGCAGGAAACTTCCCACGATTTCAACTATAAATTAGATTATTCTACATCTTCTTGATTTCTTGTACTACTAATCGTACCTGTTCCCAAACCGATACCATTTTGATTTCCGAGAACATTTTCATATAAGACTGCATTTGTCTCTAACTCTGTCACCTTCGGTTTATCAAGTGAAGTTCTCAAAAGATTCTGGATCTCTAACAAATGGTTAGCAGTTACGATTTGATAAGATATTCCTTGCAATTCAGCATCTTCTCCTCGTAATTGTTGGGTTTCAATCGTTTTAAACGAGTCCTTGTAACCTAACAAACTTGGGATACTCTTAGCAGATAAATCAATGTTTGTTTGCATATTAGTACTTAGGGCTTTTAAGATAGATTGATAGTGACTAACACTATTCAAACTAAGAACTTTTTCAACAACCTTTTGAATGACTTCACGCTGACGTTTCTGACGTCCGTAGTCCCCTTCTGGGTCCTGGTAGCGCATGCGAGAATAAACAAGAGCTTCATCTCCATTTAGAGTTTGTTGCCCAACACCAATAGAAATGGTATTAAATTCCTCCTGGTCACTGATAGAAATCGGGAAACCTAGAGTGTTGTTGACGGTTATACCACCCACTGCATCAACTAATTGTTGCAATCCGTGCATATTGACCATAATATAGCGATCAATATGAATATTCATCATCTTCTGAATAGTTGAAATAGCCAACTCTGCACCACCATTGGCATAAGCAGCATTTAGTTTTTCTTCCTCAATCCGCCCATCTTTTTGCTGAATTTTTGTCAAAATATCTCGCTCCAAACTCAACATCATGGTCTTTTTCGTGTGCGGATTAACTGTCAAAAGAATCATGGAATCACTATTTCCCTCCCAAGGGTCCGTTCGTTCTTCGTTTCCAGTATCAACTCCCATCAAAAGAATCGTTAAGGGTTCAGTCGCCTCAATAACATTGGTTTCTTCCCCAATCTTTTTATAAGTCCGTGATAAGGTTTCTGTACCTTGCTGATAAATCGTATAAGCAAAAACACCCACACCCAAAACTGTCACAGCTAGAAAAGCTAGCACCATTCCAATAATTTTTTTAACCATATTTCTATCAATCTATCAGTCTACCCATCAGGTAAACATCTATAAATTTCCCTTCTTCTATGTACGCACCGCGCTCTTGTCTACCTTCAATTACAAAACCATGCTTTTGATATAAATGAACTGCAGCCTGATTACGAGTTTGGACAGTGAGTTGAAGTCGACGAAGAATGCCACTAGTCTGTGCCCATTCTACGACTTCTTCAAGTAACAAACTTCCCAGTCCATTATTCCAATACTTCTTACCAATCACAATGAAGAGATCTCCAATATGACGAACTCTCTTGCGTTGATCAGCTGTGATATTTACAAGACCAGCAATTTCATCATTCAGCAAAGCCAGTAAAGTGATTTGATTTTCCAAGTGAGCCTGTTTATCCAAAAACAACTCCATCTCAGTATCTGTCATCAAAATGCCATTACTGTCCAGACTGGTAAAATCTGTTTCTACACTGACACGATTTAAAAATGATACTAACTCAACAGCATCACCAGGTTCTGCTTCTCTAATGAGCAATTCATACTCCATGTTGAAGCTCCTCTAAGAGTTTTTCTGCACGCAAACCCTTTGCTTGGAAATGTAGTCTGCGACCCTCTTCTTCTTTTAGAATTTCCAATTCTAAATAGGTATCTGGTAAGGCATCACCTAAAAGATGTCCCCACTCGATGACAGTCACGCCGCCACCAAAGAGAAACTCATCCAAATCAATAGAATCAGCATCCCCCTCAATACGATAAACATCTAAATGATAAAGAGGAAGACGACCTTCATACTCTCTTACGATAGTGTAGGTTGGACTCTTAATCATCTGAGTAATCTGTAATCCTTTAGCAAGACCTTTTGTAAATGTCGTTTTGCCTGCTCCAAGTTCACCAGTTAGAATTAAGACGTCATTTTTTTCTAATAAATAGCCCAAACGTTCACCTAAGGACTGTAACTCTTCTTCGTTTTTAGTGTACATGTTTCTATTATACCAAAAAGTTGCCCTTTGTCGAGATATTATCTGTGAATTCCATATTATAAATTGTAAAACTAGAACTATCTCTTTTTTTGTTCTTAAAATAGAAACAGCAAGAAGACAACTAACAAGATATCTCTCATCAAATGGCTGTAAAATGAGACTTCCCAGCGAATAACTTTTGGCACCAACAGTCCTAGAAATAGCATTCCCAAGGAAATATAAAAGGTCATGGATAATAGCATCCAAGGATTTCTGAGGAAGATTAGAATAGCTAGTCCACTAATAAAACAAATTTCCTTCTTTCCCAAAAACTTTTTCACTCCATTTACATACTTCTTAATCGGCAGAAAAACTAACAAATCAATACCAAATAAGAAAAAGAAACTCGGAAGAAAGGCTTCCACAAATCCTTCTACGGATGTATTTCCTACAAGGATATGTTCTATGACAATTAAAGCTAAACCCAAAATATTTACTAAGAGCAAGAGACTATACAAGAATTGTTGCTTATCTTCCTTAAAAACTGAGTAAGATTGATTTCGCTGTCCACTATAGTAGTTTATCCCTGCCCCAATACTGGCAATGAGCAACATGCCAACTAGATAATAGAAGCAGTTTTGATTTAACATCAAGGCCCAAGTCGATAAACTTAAACAAGAACAGCTACTAAGGCCAAAAACTGTCAGCAATAACAAAATACGAATTTGCTTTTTCATTTTTTCCATCATTCTTCCTCCCTTACTTGCTCTTATTATATGCTAGAAATCCTCACCATTGCTAGAATATTT
Organism: Streptococcus mitis; assembly: GCF_019929545.1. Lineage (GTDB taxonomy): Bacteria > Bacillota > Bacilli > Lactobacillales > Streptococcaceae > Streptococcus > Streptococcus mitis_BU. The sequence continues at coordinate 66,448 of NZ_JAHZPT010000001.1, read as the reverse complement.
CTCAACTGTCAGTTTTCTACTCTAAAATGCAAAAAAGTTTGATGCAAGTATCCCTTACATCAAACTTTTACTATTTCTCTTCAAACCAAAGAGCAATTTCTCTCTTAGCTGACTCTTCTGAATCTGACCCATGTACAACATTTTGAATAGCTTGGTTTTCTCCAGCAGCTTTTGCAAAATCACCTCGAATCGTTCCTGGTAAAGCTTCTTCTGGACGAGTTGCGCCCATCATAGTCCGCCAAGTTTCGATTACTTTGGGTCCAGAAATGATACCTACAAGAACCGGTCCTGAAGTCATAAATTCACGAATCGGTGTGTAAAAACTTTGACCAACCAAGTCGTGATAGTGCTGGTCAATCAACTCTTCTGAAACCTGTGAACGCAACTCCAATTTTTCGATTGTAAATCCACGTTGTTCAATGCGTTTCAACACCTCACCCACTAATCCTCTTTTTACACCGTCTGGTTTAATGATAAAAAATGTTTGTTCCATACCCGTCTCCTTTGTCAGCTTCTTTCTTTTATACTCTTCGAAAATCTCTTCAAACCACGTCAACGTCGCCTTGCCGTAGGTATGGTTACTGACTTCGTCAGTTCTATCCACAACCTCAAAACAGTGTTTTGAGCTGACTTCGTCAGTTTTATTTACAACCTCAAAGCAGTGCTTTGAGCAACCTGCGGCTAGTTTGCTCTTTGATTTTCATTGATTATTATTTTACCACATTTCATGGAAAAAGGGAGAAAGTTTTCAGAAAAGAGAAAGAGAACCCGAAGGCTCTCTCATTCTCTTTTATTCTACTGTTTCTTCCACAGTTTCAACGGCAGTATCCACAACTACTTCTGTTGTTTCTTCATTTCCTTCTTCCTCTACTGGAGGATTAAGATATTCTTCTTCGTTGACAGCATGTGGTTCAAGGTTACGGTAACGGGCCATACCAGTACCTGCTGGGATGATCTTACCGATGATAACATTTTCCTTGAGTCCAAGGAGATGGTCTTTCTTACCGCGGATAGCTGCATCTGTAAGGACACGAGTTGTTTCCTGGAAGGAAGCCGCTGACAAGAAACTGTTTGTTTCAAGTGAGGCTTTGGTAATTCCCATGAGGACTGGTCGACCAGTCGCTGGAACTCCACCTGCGATAAGAACATCTTTGTTGGCATCTGTAAAGTCATTGATATCCATGAGGGTACCCATGAGAAGATCTGTGTCACCTGGATCCATGACACGAACTTTACGGATCATTTGACGAACCATTACCTCGATGTGTTTGTCACCGATTTCTACCCCTTGGCTACGGTAAACTTTTTGTACTTCGCCGAGAAGGTACGTTTCAACTGACAAGACATCACGGACTGCAAGGAGACGTTTTGGTTGGATAGAACCTTCTGTAAGAGCAGCACCACGCGCTACTTGGTCCCCAACTTCTACACGCATACGAGCTGTAAATGGAACGACATATTCACCTTCGCCAGTTTCACCCTTAACAAAGACTTTCTTAGTACGAGTTGATGCATCTTCTTCGATGGCAGTAACTTGTCCTTTAACCTCTGTGATAACCGCTTCCCCTTTAGGGTTGCGGGCTTCAAAGATTTCTTGGACACGAGGAAGACCCTGAGTGATATCGGTATTTGAGGCAACCCCACCCGTGTGGAAGGTACGCATTGTAAGCTGTGTACCAGGTTCCCCGATAGATTGGGCAGCGATTGTTCCAACTGCTTCACCAACTTCAACCGCATCACCAGTCGCCAAGTTGATACCGTAACAGTGACGGCAGACACCGTGACGAGTGTTACATGTAAATACGGAACGGATAGTCACTTCTTCCACACCAGCATTGACAATTTCACGCGCCTTGTCTTCTGTAATCAACTCATTTGGACCAATGATCACTGCACCAGTTTCTGGATGTTTAACGGTTTTCTTAGTGTAACGACCGTTGAGACGTTCTTCTAGAGACTCGATCATCTCTTTTCCTTCTGCGATAGAACGGATCAAGAGACCACGGTCAGTTCCACAGTCGTCCTCACGGATGATGACGTCTTGGGCAACGTCAACCAAACGACGAGTCAAGTAACCTGAGTCGGCTGTCTTAAGGGCCGTATCGGTCATACCTTTACGGGCACCGTGAGTTGAGAAGAACATTTCGAGTACTGACAAACCTTCACGGAAGTTTGAAAGGATTGGCAATTCCATGATACGTCCGTTCGGAGCTGCCATCAGACCACGCATACCGGCAAGCTGTGAGAAGTTTGAGATATTACCACGGGCTCCAGAGTCCATCATCATAACGATTGGGTTCTTAGGATCTTGGTTGGCAATCAAGCGTTTCTCAAGTTTTTCACGGGCAGCACGCCATTCAGCTGTAACGGCATTGTAACGCTCGTCGTCTGTAATCATACCACGACGGAATTGTTTTGTGATTTGTTCTACACGTTTGTGTGATTCTTCAATGATTTCAGCCTTGTCATCAACGACTGGAATATCGGCAATACCCACTGTCAATCCTGCAAGAGTTGAGTGGTGGTAACCGAGGTTCTTCATACGGTCAAGTAGGGCAGAAGTTTCTGTCGTACGGAAACGTTTGAAGATTTCAGCGATGATATTCCCAAGGTTTTTCTTCTTGAATGGAGGGTTAAGCTCAAGATTGCTGATAGCTTCCTTGATATCTCCACCAAGTGGCAAGAAATATTTAGCTGGAACGCCTTCTGTCAAGTTGGCATTGTTTGGTTCTTGCAAGTATGGTAGCCCCTCTGGCATGATGTCGTTGAAGAGGATTTTACCAACTGTTGTGAGCAAGACCTTATGTTTTTGCTCTTCTGTCCAAGGCTTGTTGAGGCTGTCTGTTGCGATACCAACACGTGAGTGGAGGTGAACATAACCATTACGGTAAGCCATAACCGCTTCGTCACGGTCTTTGAAGACCATTCCTTCACCTTCACGACCAGCTTCTTCCATAGTCAAGTAGTAGTTACCCAAAACCATGTCCTGAGACGGAGTAACAACTGGTTTACCATCTTTCGGGTTCAAGATGTGCTCAGCAGCTAGCATCAAGATACGAGCTTCTGCTTGGGCTTCTTCTGAAAGCGGTACGTGGATGGCCATTTGGTCCCCGTCAAAGTCGGCATTGTAGGCTTCACAGACAAGCGGGTGCAAGCGAAGGGCCTTACCATCAATCAAGACTGGCTCGAAGGCTTGGATACCCAAACGGTGAAGGGTCGGTGCGCGGTTCAAAAGCACTGGGTGTTCTTTAATCACTTCTTCAAGAATATCCCAGATACGCTCATCTCCGCGTTCCACCAAGCGTTTAGCAGCTTTGACGTTTTGCACGATATCACGGGCAACAATTTCACGCATCACGAATGGTTTAAAGAGCTCGATCGCCATTTCACGTGGCACACCACATTGATACATCTTAAGCGTTGGACCAACGGCGATAACGGAACGTCCTGAGAAGTCAACACGTTTACCGAGCAAGTTTTGACGGAAGCGTCCTTGTTTACCTTTAAGCATGTGGCTCAATGATTTCAATGGACGGCTACCTGGTCCTGTGATTGGACGACCACGACGACCATTGTCAATCAAAGCATCAACTGCTTCTTGAAGCATACGCTTCTCATTTTGAACGATAATACCTGGTGCATTCAACTCAAGCAAACGAGCCAAACGGTTGTTACGGTTGATAACACGGCGGTAAAGGTCATTCAGGTCAGATGAGGCAAAACGGCCACCATCCAACTGCAACATTGGACGAAGATCTGGTGGAATAACCGGAAGGATGTTTAGAATCATCCATTCAGGTTTGTTTCCAGACTTGTAAAAGGCATCCAAAACATCCAAACGACGGATGGCTTTGACACGTTTTTGTCCAGTCGCTGTTTTCAACTCTTCTTTGAGTTCAGCAATTTCTTTTTCAAGATCTACTTGTTTCAAGAGGTCTTGGATAGCTTCGGCACCCATCTTGGCAACGAATGAACCATAACCATACTCACGCAAGCGCTCACGGTATTCGCGCTCTGTCATAATAGACTTGTGCTCAAGTGGTGTATCCTTGGGATCAATCACCACATAAGCCGCAAAGTAGATAACTTCCTCGAGGGCACGAGGGCTCATATCAAGGGTCAAGCCCATACGGCTTGGAATTCCCTTGAAGTACCAGATGTGAGATACAGGAGCTTTCAACTCGATGTGCCCCATACGCTCACGACGAACTTTTGTACGCGTTACTTCAACCCCACAACGGTCACAAACAATCCCTCTATAACGAATGCGTTTGTACTTACCACAAGCACATTCCCAGTCTTTTGTAGGTCCAAAGATAACTTCATCAAAGAGACCTTCACGTTCTGGTTTCAAGGTACGGTAATTGATTGTTTCAGGTTTTTTGACTTCTCCATAAGACCATGAACGGACTTTACTTGGAGAAGCTAGGGTGATTTGCATACTTTTAAAACGATTTACATCAACCACTATTTCTTCCCTTTCTATTCTAAGTGAACTGCTTATTCTTATTCAGCAGCTTCTTCTGTTGCTTCCGCTTTTGTTGCTTTCTCAGCTTCTTCAGCTTCAAAGGCTGCTTTAGCCTCTTGTGCTGCTTTTTCGCGGGCTTTTTCAAGGTCATCTACGTGGATGACATCTTCGTCCATTCCTTCATCCAAGTCGCGAAGTTCCACTTCTTGGTCATCTTCGTCTAGGACACGCATGTCAAGACCAAGAGATTGCAATTCTTTGACAAGAACTCGGAAGGATTCTGGAACACCTGGTTTTGGAATTGGTTTTCCTTTTGTAATGGCTTCATAAGCTTTCAAACGTCCGTTGATATCGTCAGACTTGTAAGTCAAGATTTCTTGGAGGACATTTGAGGCACCGTAGGCTTCAAGAGCCCAAACCTCCATCTCACCGAAACGTTGTCCACCAAACTGAGCTTTACCTCCGAGTGGTTGTTGGGTAACGGTTGAGTAAGGTCCAACTGAACGCGCGTGCAATTTATCGTCAACCATGTGGTGGAGTTTGATCATGTACATGACTCCGACAGAAACACGGTTATCAAATGGTTCACCAGTACGTCCATCGTAAAGGATCGTTTTGGCATCGCTATCCATACCTGCTTCTTTAACAGTTGACCAAAGGTCTTCAGAACTTGCTCCGTCAAAGACTGGTGTTGCGATGTGAATACCAAGAGTACGAGCCGCCATACCAAGGTGGAGCTCCATAACCTGACCGATATTCATACGTGATGGCACCCCAAGTGGGTTCAACATGATATCGACTGGAGTTCCGTCTGGAAGGTAAGGCATATCTTCTACAGGAACGATACGAGAGACAACCCCTTTGTTTCCGTGACGTCCGGCCATCTTATCTCCGACCTTAATCTTACGTTTTTGAGCGATGTAGACGCGAACCAGCATGTTAACACCTGATTGCAGCTCATCTCCATTTGCACGTGTAAAGATTTTAACATCACGAACGACACCATCGGCACCGTGTGGTACACGAAGAGAAGTATCACGCACTTCACGTGACTTGTCTCCAAAGATAGCGTGCAAGAGACGTTCTTCAGCTGAAAGGTCTTTCTCACCCTTAGGTGTTACTTTACCTACAAGGATATCACCTTCTTTAACCTCAGCACCGATACGGATAATACCCATTTCGTCAAGGTCTTTAAGGGCATCTTCACCAACGTTTGGAATTTCACGAGTAATTTCTTCAGGTCCAAGCTTTGTATCGCGCGTTTCTGATTCGTATTCTTCAAGGTGGACAGATGTATAGACATCGTCTTTGACCAAGCGTTCGCTCATGATAACGGCATCCTCGAAGTTGTAACCTTCCCAAGTCATGTAGGCAACGATTGGGTTTTGTCCAAGCGCCATTTCTCCATTTTCCATGGAAGGTCCGTCAGCAATGAAATCGCCTTTTTCAACGACATCGCCAACTTTTACAAGCGTACGTTGGTTGTAAGCAGTACCTGAGTTTGAACGACGGAATTTCTGGATGTGGTAAACGTCCAATGAACCATCTTCACGACGAACTTCTACCTTGTCAGCATCTGCATAGGTAACTTTACCGTCATACTGAGCAATCACAGCAGCTCCTGAATCGTGGGCTGCTTGGTATTCCATACCAGTACCAACGTAAGGTGCTTTTGGATTAATCAATGGCACAGCCTGACGTTGCATGTTGGCTCCCATGAGGGCACGGTTGGAGTCATCGTTTTCCAAGAAAGGAATACATGCTGTCGCAACGGCAACTACCTGTTTTGGTGATACGTCCATGTAGTCAACAACATTAGCTGGATACTCTTGGTTGACCCCTTGGTGACGTCCCATGACAACTTTCTCAGCAAATGTTCCATCTTCATTCAGACGAGAATTAGCCTGTGCTACAGTAAATTCATCTTCTTCATCGGCTGTCAACCAAACGATTTCGTTCGTAACAACACCTGTTTCACGGTCAACTTTACGGTATGGTGTTTGAACAAAACCATATTTGTTCAAGTGTCCGTAAGATGACAAGTTATTGATCAAACCGATGTTAGGTCCTTCAGGTGTCTCGATTGGACACATACGACCGTAGTGAGTGTAGTGCACGTCACGTACTTCATATCCAGCACGGTCACGTGTCAAACCACCAGGTCCCAAGGCTGACAAACGGCGTTTGTGAGACAACTCAGAAAGTGGGTTGTGTTGGTCCATGAACTGTGACAACTGTGATGAACCAAAGAATTCTTTAACCGCAGCTGTTACAGGACGGATATTGATAATTTGTTGTGGTGTCAAGACTTCGTTATCTTGAACAGACATACGTTCACGGACATTACGTTCCATACGAGAAAGTCCAAGACGTACTTGGTTAGCAAGCAATTCACCAACCGCACGGATACGACGGTTCCCAAGGTGGTCGATGTCATCTACACGGCCAAGTCCTTCAGGCAAGTTGAGGAAGTAGCTCATCTCGGCAAGAATATCTGCAGGAGTGACGATACGAACCTTGTCATCTGGATTAGCATTACCAATAATAGTTACAACACGGTCTGGATCAGTTGGAGCAACAACCTTGAATTTTTGAAGAACAACTGGCTCAGTCACAACGGCTGCATCATTTGGAATGTAGACAATCTTGTTCAAGTCGCCATCCAAATGGCTTTCAATACTTTCAATCACGCTACGAGTCATGATTGTTCCAGCTTCTACCAAGATTTCGCCCGTTTCAGGGTCTACCAATGGCTCCGCAATGGTTTGGTTAAGCAAACGTGTTTTAACATTGAGTTTTTTATTGATCTTGTAACGACCAACGGCTGCCAAGTCATAGCGACGTGGGTCAAAGAAACGAGCCACAAGCAAGCTACGTGAGCTTTCAGCAGTCTTAGGCTCACCTGGACGAAGACGTTCGTAAATTTCTTTCAAAGCTTCGTCGGTACGAGAGTCCATTGGGTTCTTGTGGATATCTTTTTCAACAGTGTTGCGAACCAATTCGCTGTCACCAAAGATATCAAAGATTTCATCATCACCTGAGAAACCAAGAGCACGAACCAATGTCGTAAATGGAATCTTACGAGTACGGTCGATACGAGTGTAGGCGATATCTTTTGAGTCACTTTCAAGTTCCAACCAAGCTCCACGGTTAGGGATAACAGTTGAACCGTAGCCCACTTTACCGTTTTTATCAACTTTATCGTTAAAGTAAACACCTGGTGAGCGGACCAACTGAGATACGATGATACGTTCACCACCATTGATGATGAAAGTACCCATTTCTGTCATGATTGGGAAATCACCAAAGAAAACTTCTTGGGTTTTGATTTCGCCTGTTTCTTTATTGATCAAGCGGAAGGTTACAAAAATTGGTGCTGAGTAGCTAGCATCGTGAATACGAGCTTCTTCTAGCGTATATTTTGGTTCCTTGATTTCATATCCAACAAATTCCAACTCCATTGTGTCTGTGAAGTTTGAAATTGGCAATACATCTTCAAACACTTCCTTCAGACCATGGTCTAGGAAATCTTTGAATGAGTCAGTTTGAATTTCAATCAAATTTGGTAAGTCAAGAACTTCTTTGATTCTTGAAAAACTACGACGGGTACGATGTTTCCCGTATTGAACGTCATGTCCTGCCAAGATGATTCTCCTTTGTAAATAAGTTCCAAGCCTTGTCAATCAGGCTTTTCTAATCGTCATATGGTTTTAAAAACCCCTATCACCGTGTCCTCTTGATAAATTTTCAGAATCTTTAAGTCTTTGTTACAAACACTCAAAATCCTGAAAAAAAGCACAAAAAGAGCAGCTAAATCTGACTTTTTCAGAAGATTTAACTGCTGTGAGCCTTGTCTGGACAATATTTCAGACAAAACCTACGACAAATGATTATTCATATTATACCCTATTTAGCTAGATTTTTCAAGGGGATTGACGAATTTTTGACAAAATCTTTTCCTATAAAAAAATTAAATTCAACGATCGCTTTGCAAATTTCATTTTCAGTTTAGTAGTTCACAAAAATATGGTAAATTAAGATTTCCCTATTTTATCATAGGCTGTTTTTCTTGACTTTACCAGGCTTTTCTTTTAATATATATGTATAAATATATAGGGAGGTTTGTGATGAATATCTTGCTGTCTAAAACTGAACAAGACTCGCTATTCTTACTGGAAGAATTAACCAAACACCATGATTGGATAGAACTCCCAGTCTTAGCTGAGAAGCTGAATTTTTCAATCGAAGAATTGCAAGAACACCTTTTTAAGCTTGAGCAATTATTTCCTAACCTCCTGTTTCAATCAAGAAAAAAAGGCATTCAATTGCAGTTTGAAGTACGAAACTCCTTAGACCCTAGGATTACTATCTTTGAACAATCTGAAACCTACTCTTTTTTGAACTACCTGTTTTTCAAAGAGGGACAACCACTTGAGCAAATGTGTCAGGCACTTGTGATTAGCTGCGAACGAGTTCAGGAAATCATCCAGCATCTAAATACTAAGCTTCCGCAACACTATGGCATCAGTATTCAACCTTCCCCTTTAGTCATGGAGGGAGAAGAAGAGGACATTCGCGCCTTTTATCTAGACTACTTTAGCCAAAGTTACAGTTTTCTTGATTGGCCCTTTCCTTCTATTTCTGAAGAGGCACTCACTCACTTGATTCAGCTATTTTTGGACGCCCAACAAGTTTCACCCAACCTCAGTAGTTTACGACAAATCAAATATACTCTAGCTATCAATATAGAGCGCTTTAATAAGGGGCATTTGATTGAAAATCCTACTCCTCTTTTAACCAGTCACTACAGCACCCTCATGCAGATTACCCAGTTTGAACAAGATATCAAAAAGCTGGCTAAAAAACTTCATTTTGAACCGAAAAAGGAGACGCTAGAACAGCTATTTTCAAATCCAGTAAAGTCTCCTCAAATCATAAACAATCCTAGCAATGGAGCACTGGGTAATATTCATCATATCCAAAAATCTTACCGTTTATTGAGCCAAATCCTAGAAGAACTAGCTAAAGAATTTCACCTACAGATTGAAAATCGCGAGGAATTGATTTGGCTCCTCCACTACACTGCCCAATCTGATTTCTTTCATTTACTCAGTAACCAGTCTCTCGACAGACAGAAATCCCAAATTTTAAGCAGTTATCAAGTAGAATTTCCAAAACTATTTGAAGTAAGTCAACACAAATTCCAATCTTACCTTACTGAAATGGGGCTAGAAAATCACCCAAGTAAGCTACAAGAACTTGTCTACACCTTTTCTATCCAAGGGCAACGAATTTTAGTCCAATTACTTCAAAAACTTCCCAAAATACGTGTTTTAGTCATTAGTCATTTGGATAGTCATCACGCACAAAACCTTATCGACACCCTTGCTCACTACGGCAATAATCTCTATCTCTTTGATTCTTGGGAAGAATCTACGATTTCTTTCTCAATTCTCAATCAAATTCCTCACGATATTATTATCACTACCTTTCCTGTCACCAACTCTCCTAAACCACTTATCTACAATCGTAACTTCTCTACTTCAGAATTATTTCATCACCTTCACCTTCTTGCTTCTCAAATTCATAAAGAAAGACTGGCTTAATCGTAACAAAATTTGTTGCGATTTTTTCTTTTATTTTAATTTTAGGAAAACGCTTGCATCTTATTTTACTAAGTGCTATACTGATGATAGAAATATATTGATTGGAGAATCATTATGAGAAAAATACCATCTCAAACTGAGAAAAAAATGGTTTACAGCATCCGTTCCCTCAAAAATGGAACTGGTTCTGTCCTTATTGGAGCAAGCCTTATTCTGCTTGCCATGGCTACACCAACTATCTCAGCAAACGAAAATACACCAACCACTAACGAACCCAGCAACAGAAATACAACCTCCCTTACTCAACCTCTTACTGATGCAACAAACATCGCTGGCAAGAACGAAAGCGATTTTTCTTCACCTGATAGTGCAAACGCTTCCCTAGAGAAAAAAGAAGAAAAAGCTGCAACAGAGGTACCAACTCCTGCTACAACACCAGCCGATTCAGCCCCACAAACCGGACAAGATCGTTCAAGTGAACCAACTACTTCTACGAGTCCAGTAACGACTGAAACTAAGGCAGAAGAACCAATAGAAGACAACTACTTCCGTATCCATGTCAAAAAGCTTCCTGAAGAAAACAAGGATGCTCAAGGACTATGGACTTGGGACGATGTTGAAAAACCATCTGAAAACTGGCCTAACGGAGCCTTATCCTTTAAGGATGCCAAAAAAGATGACTATGGCTACTACCTAGATGTCAAATTAAAGGGAGAACAAGCCAAGAAAATTAGCTTCCTCATCAATAATACAGCTGGGAAAAATCTAACCGGCGATAAATCGATAGAAAAACTGGCACCAAATATGAATGAGGCTTGGTTGGACCAAGAACACAAGGTTTTCTCTTACGAGCCACAACCTGCAGGAACTATTCGCGTCAACTACTACCGTACAGATGGCAACTATGACAAGAAATCTCTCTGGTACTGGGGAGATGTGAAAAATCCAAGTAGTGGTGAATGGCCTAACGGAACAGATTTTACGGCTACAGGCAAATATGGTCGCTATATCGATATTCCACTCAAAGATGCAGCTAAAGACCTTGGATTTTTATTACTAGACAGAAACAAACAAGGAGACGATGTGAAAATCCGTAAAGAAGATTATAAGTTCACAGATTTAAAAAATCATAGCCAAATTTTCCTAAAAGACGATGATGAATCGATTTACACAAATCCATACTATGTCCATGATATCCGTATGACAGGAGCCCAACACGTAGGCACTTCTAGCATTGAGAGTAGTTTTTCAACACTTGTCGGTGCTAAAAAAGAGGATATCCTCAAACACTCCAACATCACTAATCACCTAGGAAATAAAGTAGCTATCACCGATGTTGCAATCGATGAAGCTGGTAAGAAAGTGACCTACAGTGGAGATTTCTCGGACACAAAATATCCTTATACCGTGAGCTACAACGCTGACCAATTCACTACCAAAACAAGCTGGCGTCTGAAAGATGAGACTTACAGTTATGATGGCAAACTTGGAGCTGACCTAAAAGAAGAAGGAAAACAAGTTGATTTAACCCTTTGGTCACCAAGTGCTGACAAGGTTTCTGTCGTTGTCTACGACAAGAATAACCCTGAAAAAGTGGTTGGAACTGTCGCTCTTGAAAAAGGGGAAAGAGGAACTTGGAAACAAACTCTAGATAGCACAAACAAACTCGGAATCACAGATTTCACTGGATACTATTATCAATACCAAATCGAACGTCAAGGTAAAACTGTTCTTGCACTCGATCCTTACGCTAAGTCCCTCGCTGCTTGGAATAGTGACGATGCTAAGATTGACGATGCCCATAAAGTGGCTAAAGCCGCCTTTGTAGATCCAGCCAAACTCGGACCTCAAGACTTGACTTATGGTAAGATTCACAATTTCAAGACTCGTGAAGATGCCGTTATCTACGAAGCTCATGTGCGTGACTTTACTTCAGATCCTGCCATTGCAAAAGACTTAACCAAACCATTTGGTACCTTTGAAGCATTTATTGAAAAACTAGACTATCTCAAAGACTTGGGTGTAACCCACATCCAGCTCCTTCCAGTCTTGTCTTACTACTTTGTCAATGAATTGAAAAACCATGAACGCTTGTCTGACTATGCTTCAAGCAACAGCAACTATAACTGGGGATATGATCCTCAAAACTACTTCTCCTTGACTGGTATGTATTCAAGCGATCCTAAAAATCCAGAAAAACGAATCGCAGAATTTAAAAACCTCATCAACGAGATCCACAAACGTGGTATGGGAGCTATCCTAGATGTAGTGTATAACCATACAGCCAAGGTCGATATCTTTGAAGATTTAGAGCCAAACTACTACCACTTTATGGATGCTGATGGGACACCTCGCACTAGCTTTGGTGGTGGACGTTTGGGAACAACCCATCATATGACCAAACGACTCCTAGTTGACTCTATCAAATATCTAGTTGATACCTACAAAGTCGATGGCTTCCGCTTCGATATGATGGGAGACCATGATGCCGCTTCTATCGAAGAAGCTTACAAGGCTGCACGCGCCCTCAATCCAAATCTAATTATGCTGGGTGAAGGTTGGAGAACTTATGCCGGTGATGAAAATATGCCTACTAAAGCTGCTGACCAAGATTGGATGAAACATACCGATACTGTCGCTGTCTTCTCAGATGACATCCGTAACAACCTCAAGTCTGGTTATCCAAACGAAGGTCAACCTGCCTTTATCACAGGTGGCAAGCGTGATATCAACACTATTTTTAAAAATCTCATTGCTCAGCCAACCAACTTTGAAGCTGATAGTCCTGGAGATGTTATCCAGTATATCGCAGCCCATGATAACTTGACCCTCTTTGACATCATTGCCCAGTCTATCAAAAAAGACCCAAGCAAGGCTGAAAACTATGCTGAAATCCACCGTCGTTTGCGACTTGGAAACCTCATGGTCTTGACAGCTCAAGGAACTCCGTTTATCCACTCTGGTCAGGAATACGGACGTACTAAACAATTCCGTGACCCAGCCTACAAGACTCCAGTATCGGAGGATAAGGTTCCAAACAAATCTCACTTGTTGCGTGATAAGGACGGCAATCCATTTGACTATCCTTACTTCATCCATGACTCTTACGATTCGAGTGATGCTATTAACAAGTTTGACTGGACTAAGGCTACAGATGGAAAAGCATATCCTGAAAATGTCAAGAGCCGTGACTATATGAAAGGGTTGATTGCTCTTCGTCAATCTACAGATACCTTCCGACTTAAGAGTCTCCAAGATATCAAAGACCGTGTCCACCTCATCACTGTCCCAGGCCAAAATGGTGTGGCAAAAGAGGACGTAGTAATTGGCTACCAAATCACTGCTCCAAATGGAGACATCTACGCAGTCTTTGTCAATGCGGACGAAAAAGCTCGCGAATTTAATTTGGGAACTGCCTTTGCCCACCTCAGAAATGCTGAAGTTTTAGCAGATGAAAACCAAGCAGGGCCAGTAGGAATTGCCAACCCGAAAGGACTTGAGTGGACTGAAAAAGGCTTGAAATTAAATGCCCTTACAGCTACTGTTCTTCGAGTCTCTCAAGGCGGTGCCATCGTTGCCCCAGCTGTGGAAGAAAAACCAGAATTTGACCTTTCTAGCTTAAAACAAGAACAAGGTCAAAATAATGTCCAGGACAATATTCCAAACCGAGTAGTCAAACCGGAACAGCAAACTCCAGCTCCACAAGCTAGACCTGATTCTACTAAACCAGATGCAAAAGTAGCTGATGCGGAAAATAAACCTAGCCAAGCTACAACTGATTCACAAGCTTCACAACCAACACAAGAAGCACAACCATCATCTGTAAGTCAAGCTGTTCAAAACGAATTGGTAGAAAACTCTAGCAAGGAAAATATACCTGCACCTCTAGCTAAACAAGCTGAACTTCCAAATACAGGAATCAAAAACGATCACAAACTCCTGTTCGCAGGAATTAGTCTCCTCGCCCTTCTACGTCTCGGGTTCTTACTAAAAAACAAAAAAGAGAACTAAACTAGCCCTCCTATAGAACAATCCCCCAAGTCTTAACGCTCGGGGGATTAATTTTTGCCCTGATAATCCTATCTATCAAATCATATATTCCACACTATAGGTCGCATCCGAAAGGATTCGTGCCAAAAATTGCTTGGTTCGTTCTTCTTTTGGACGACTAAAGAATTCATGGGCATTATTTTCTTCAACAATTTTCCCGCCATCCATAAAAATGACATGATTGGCTACATCTCTAGCAAAGCCCATCTCATGAGTCACTACTACCATAGTAACCCCTTCTTTAGCTAACTGTTTTAAAACATCTAAAACATCCCCTACCAACTCTGGATCCAAGGCTGACGTTGGCTCATCTAATAAAATGACCTCTGGTTTCACAGCGATGGCACGCGCAATGCCGATTCGTTGTTGCTGGCCTCCAGAAAGCTGAGAGGGATAGTAATCTTTATAAGCTAGTAAACCAACTTTTTCTAAGGCAGCTTCCGCACGTTTGGTTGCTTCTTCCTTAGGAATTTTCCGAGCAATAATCAAGCCCTCCAAAATATTTTCCAAGGCCGTTTTATTAGCAAATAAATTATAATGTTGAAAAACAAAGGCAGTCTTCTGGCGAATTTCTAAAATATCTTTTTTGGTCAATTTGCCAAGATCGTATTCTTTATCAGCAAGCTTCAAAGAGCCACTATCGGCTTTTTCTAAATGATTGAGACATCTGAGAAAAGTCGTTTTACCTGATCCAGATGGCCCCAATATTACAACCACATCCCCTTGGTTGACCTTGAGATTAACATCTTCTAGGACTTGTCTGTCTCCAAATTTTTTTGCAACATGTTCTACTTGTAACATTGTCTCCTCCTATGCTAAACCTGTACGGGGCACCACTTGTCCCTGTTCTCTTCGAATATAGCGTTTCTCTAAGATTGAAAAGCCCCATTGAATCAATCCGCAAATAAGAATGTACTGTAAAAAGATCACAAAATAGGATTCAAAATACTGATAACCATAAGAGGCTTCAACACGGGCAATAGCTGTAATATCCTTAATGGTCATCACAAAAACCAAAGAGGTCCCTTTTACAATATTTATGACTAGATTAGCAAGATTAGGCAGGGCTGAACGCAAGGCCTGTGGAAAAATAATCCTCACATAGGCCTGACTATTACTCAATCCAATCGCTTGTGCAGCTTCTAATTGTCCCTTATCCACAGTCAAAATAGCCGAACGTAAGATTTCTGATAAACTACCTGTTGTCATCAGGCTATAGATAATAAAAGCATAATAGATCGGATTGAGTTTAAAGATGTCAACATCACTTCCTATGCTTTTGAGAAATTGATTGAGCAAACTCGGAAACAAACTATAAAAGAAAAGAATCAGCAAAATCGGAGGTGTTGCTCTTATAAAAGCTAGATACACGAGAGAGAAAGTTCGAACACCTTTGACTTTATATATTTGTCCCAGAGCTAAAAACAAGGCTGGTAGAAAACTTAAGACCATGGCTACAATCATGATAATCAAGGTGGTCGGTACCCCTTTTAAGGTCTCTAAAAAGGTTTTTGCAATATAGTCTAAATCCATATCCTATCTCCCTTTCGTTTCCAAAGATTTTTCTAACAAGCGACTCAAGAAGGAAACAGCCAAAGCTACACCCCAATAAAGAATGGCAACCGCTGTATAGGTTTCAAGAGAGTAATTCCCCAAATTGCGACTGATTAAGAGATTCCCAGCCCCCATGACATCCACAAAACCAATCGTATAGGCTAGGGCAGCGTCCCGCATCAAATTTAGAATAGCGGTCGTCACATTTGGAAGGGCTACTTGAAAAGCCTGAGGAAAAATGATTCTCCAAAATGTCTGACTAGGGGTCAGACCAATACTGACTCCAGCTTCCATCTGACCTTTGGGAATTGCCTGATAGGACGCCTTAAATACTTCTGCAATGATAGCCGCAAATAGCAAGACCATAGTGAATAAGACAAAGACCGTCTTAGACCAGTTGTTGATATCTAAATTCAACCACCATTTTAAAAATTCAGGTAAACCATAAAAGACTAAAAACAGTAAGACAATGGGGGGAGTACAGCGAAGAGTGAAAATATAGCCCTTGGAAAGACCTGCAAAAGTCTTGTCTTCTCCCACTTGTGCCCAAGCCAGTAAGCCACCAAAAAGGGAACCAAGAATTGTAGTAAAAAAGAGAATGGACAAGGTCATAGGAAGAGCCTGCCATAAGGTTGGTAAAAATTGGAACACTCTTGAAAAATCATATGAAACCATATAAACCTCTTTCTAATACTCAATAAAAATCAAAAAGCAAACTAGCCGCAGGTTGCTCAAAACAGTGTTTTGAGGTTATGGATAGAACTGACGAAGTCAGTAACCATACCTACGGCAAGGCGTCGTTGACGCGGTTTGAAGAGATTTTCGAAGAGTATAACATACCTGATTGCTCATCTAATCTTTATCAACGTAGCTAAAGACATCTTCTTTAAAGTATTTTTGAGAAAGTTTAGCTAGAGTTCCATCTTCTTTTAATTCTTTAATCGCTTTTTCATACTCTTTAGCAAACTTCTCACCCTTTTCATCACGGTGAATCAATGGATAGGTTGGGATTCCTTTATAAGGGAACCAGCTAAGTTTGTCCGCATATTGGTGGTAAGAACCATCCTCTGCTGTCACTGCTTTTTCAAAAGACAGCTTGATATCAAAGAAGGCATCGTAACGTCCTTCTAAAACCCAAGCATAAGCATCTGCCACCTTGAATGATTCAGCAGCTGTCAACTCAATTGGTGAATCCTTGTGCTTGTCATTATAACTATTGATAACATTCCACTGAGCATTTTGAGGAGAGATGGGTACTAATTTTCCTTTTTCTTTGGCAAAATCGTCAATGTTCTTGAATTTAGCTTCGTCTTCCTTACGAACAGTAAAACCAATAATGCTGGCTCCTACTGGCTCAGATGGAATAATGAATTTCTTAGCCCGTTCATCTGTATACCAAGCACCTTTAGTTCCAATATCGTACTTGCCAGACTCAAGTCCAATCAAGAGATCATCATCACTAGTTCCTGTATACTCAAATTTATAATCTGCTAATTTCTCATCAACCGCCTTTAAAACAGCGACTTCATAACCATCTGATTCCCCTTTTTCGTCAATAAAATCATAAGGAACATAGTTTTGAGTATGGGCAACTTTTAAAGTTGTTACTTGTCCAGATGAAGCTGCATCTGCACCTTTAGCAGATGCTCCTGCTAAAGTTCTACCAATAATTGTTGCTCCAAGCACTGCCGCAACCGCAACTCCACCAATAATCCATATTTTCTTACTCATATTCTTCTCCTTTATTTAGCTACTGCTTCCTGTTTAATCTGCATAAGAAAAGACATCTTCTCCAAAAAATTGTTCTGACAATCTAGCTAAGGTTCCATCTTCTTTCAAATCTTTAATCGCAGCATCATAATCTTTAGCAAACTGCTCATTTTCTTTACTACGATGTAATAAAGGATAAGTTAAAATCCCTTTATATGGGAACCATGATAATTTATCAGCATATTGATGATATGGCCCACTATCAGAACGAACAGATTTTTCAAATGATAATTTCACATCAAAGTAAGCATCATAACGTCCTTCCAATACCCAAGCATAAGCATCTGCTACCTTAAAAGATTCAGCAGCTGTTAAGTCAATAGGAGTATCTTGATGTTTATCATTGTAATCCGTGATAACACTCCATTGAGCATTTTGTGGAGAAATAGGCACTAATTTCCCTTTATTCTTAGCAAAATCGTCAATGTTCTTATACTTCTGTTCGTCCTCTTTTCTTACAGTAAAACCTATGATGCTAGCTCCAATCGGCTCTTTGGGAATAATAAATTTCTTAGCTCGTTCATCTGTATACCAAGCTGCTTTTGTTCCGATATCATACTTACCAGATTCCAAACCAATTAGTAAGGCTTCATCATTAGTCCCTTCGTATTCAAAACGATATCCTGGTAATTTTTCATCAATAGCCTTTAAGACTGAAGTTTCATATCCATCTGGTTCGCCATTCTCATTTGTAAAATTATAAGGAGCATGAGCCTGTGAATATGCAACCTTAATAACTCGTACTTCCTTGTTGGATTCATTTTTTATCGTATGGTTCGTTCTAGCTGAAACTAATTCTCTACCCAGAATCGTAGCCCCAACTATCGACAAAACTAAAACGCTTCCGATAAGCCACTTTCTTTTACTCATAATAACCTCCAATACAGTTATTATACTCAATGAAAATCAAAGAGCAAACTAGGAAGCTAGCCGCAGGCTGTACTTGAGTACGGCAAGGCGAAGCCGACGTGGTTTGAATTTGATTTTCGAAGAGTATTAAAACTGAAGTCTTCTTATATCGCTCCTACTGCTTCTCTCACCCACTGGATACGCTCCACTGCAATATCGCTCGGAATGGTACAATCTGCTCCAAGTATCAGGCCCTCTTTGCCTGTTTCTTCTATCAATCGTTTGGTTTCAGCTTGGATTTCTTCCTTACTGCCTCGATAGAGAAGACCCTCTTTACCGTTTTCAAATCCTCCCAAAACAGTACGACCCTTGAAAATCTCACGACCTTCTTTTAGACTAATCCCTTCTGGACCAACTGCCCAGTTAAAAACATGAGCTGGATAGTCAGCAAAGATATGAATATCGTTTCGAGCTCCTTCATAGCCACATATATGAAGGATATTTACACCACCAATCGACTTAGCTGCATTTAAAACAGTCAGTTCACTCGGTGCAATAATCTCCTGATAGACTTCAACAGAAACACGCGCATCTTGAATACTTTGCACACTGAGATAGATACCGTCTGCTCCTGCATCTCTAATAATAGCTTGACTCAAGCTAGCGATATCTTGTGCAATCACATCGAGAACTTTTTTCAATTTCTGAGGATTTTGAACCAAGAAATCTGCAATAAGATCATCTCCACCAGATACTTCCCCAAGCAACCATTTGAGGTAGGTCACAGGCGCAAAAATATTGTAAATAGCAACAATATCTTCTGTAAACTCCTGCTTAATCTTCTTCACTAATTCTACTTGCTCTCTAATCCACGGATGATCTTCACCCAGAGGTTCAATATCTGCCAACTCTTGGAGTGTCTTTCCTTTGGCAATAACTGAATTTGGATAAGCAAAATAGCCATCACTCATCAACTTAATAAAGTCGGGACTTAGTTCATGGATAAATTGTTTGTGACCTTGTATATTCTTTTCAATAATCGCAGGATTTGAAAATCCCTTTAACCATTCCTCTTCTGATGTAAAGTGGTGCCAAAAACCGACTGGCACACGATCGACTGCTTCTCCTCTAAATGCTTTTAAAACCCATTCTCTTTTTTCTGACATCTCTATTCTCCATTTCTTTCTTTTTCAACTAATAAAACACTGGCAATATCATTGGTTTGAATAAAAGGAAGACTTCCCTTCTGAAAATCCCGAACCCCATGACATCTTGGTCCTTCCTTACAAGTAAGTCCCTTGGTGAGGCTAATCGCAAGTAAGATGACAAATCCAAAGGCCGTCCCTACCAATATCCACTTTTTTCTTTTCATAAGGCTCTCCTATTCTAAAATAGCAGCCTGACGAATCCAGTCCAATCTTTCTAATTCAAAGTCATCTGGGACCGTACAATCCGCTCCAAGAATGACTCCTCTAGTTCCAGCTTCAGCCAACAAGCGTTTGGTTTCCTCTTGGAGTTCAGCCTTTGTACCTCTATAAAGCAGGCTCTGCTTCCCATTTTCAAAACCACCCAAGACCGCTTTGCCATGAAATAGCTCTTGACCTCGAGGCAAACTGACTGCTTCATGGTGGGTTGCCCAGTTGAAAACTTGGGCTGGATAATCTTTGAAAATAGTCACATCATTACTGGCACCTTGGAAACCACAGATATGCAGAATATTTACCCCTCCTGCCTGATTAGCAGCTTCTAAAACCTTTATATTGCTTGGCTCGATATAGGTCCTGTACAAGTCTGGTGTGATGCGCTCATCCTGAATTTCTTGCGTACTGAGGTAAATCCCATCTGCTCCACCATCCTGAATGATTTCCTTGGTTAGGATAGCGATATCCTCAGCAATCACATCTAAAATCTCCCTGAATAGCTCTGGATTTTCAAAAAAAAGATCTGCAACCTCCTTATCACCTCTAGAAGCCTCTGTACGAAACCAGCGTTTCAGGTAGGAAATTGGAGAAAAGATATTGTAAAACGATGCAATGTCCTCAGTGAAGGTTGCTCGAATAGCTTGTACCACTTCCACCTGTTGCTCAATCCAAGGGTGATTCTCCCCAATGGATTCACTACCTGCCAATTCTTTAATAGACTGAATAGTCGGAGAGTAGAGCTTGCTTGGATAGATGAAAAAGCCATCGCTCATGATTTTTACAAAGTCTGGTTTGATTGCTTCCACATAGCGTCTATGCCCATCTACACTTTTTTTAAAGATTCTTGGGTTATTCAAGCCTTGGCCTTTTTCTTCCAAGGTTACGAAATGAAACCAAAACCCAACCGGAACACGTTCCACTTCTTCTCCACGAATCGCGCTTAATACTAAGTCTCTTTTGCTTATCATCTAGTTCTCCCTTCGTTTTATGGAAACTATCTTATCACTCCTTTCTTATCAATCCAAATATATTTTCCCTATCACATTGATTGGCTTTGATTATCGCTAGGCAAAGAAAACAGCCCAGAACACCCGATATAATGGGCATTCTAGGCTGTTATTTAATTTTTGAGACTGGCTTTTTGGATGGGGGTTATAGATTTTCTATCAAGCCGATTGGATTTTTTTATATCCCCTCTTTCATGGCAAAGTATTCCCGTACTTTGGGTGCCACTTGCATTCCGAATAGTTCAATAGCTCTCAGAACCTGGTCATGGGGCATGGAACCAAGCGGTAGATGGAGCATGAAGCGGTCCAAACCTAAGTCTTCAATCATACGAATCAATTTTTCGGCCACCTGATCTGGATTGCCCACAAACATAGCACCATTTGGCCCAACTTGCTCCAAATATTGCTCATAACGCAATTCCTGCCAGTGCGGACGATCTTTAGAAATAGCATCCACCACTTGCTTGGTCGGATGGAAATAATATTTCACCGCCTGCTTGCCATCCTCAGCAATCCATCCCCAAGAATGAGCTCCAACCTTTAGTTCCTGACTGGCATAGCCCGCTTCGCTCCCAATCTCACGATAAGCCTGAATCAACTTTTTAAAATAACGCGGATTGCCACCAATAATAGCATAAACAATCGGTAGACCAGCCTGAGCAATCTTCACAGTTGATTCGACATGACCACCTGTCGCTATCCACAAGGGCAATTTGTCCTGAACTGGACGAGGATAAACTTCTTTGCCAGAGATTGTTTGGGTCAATCGACCTTGCCAATCTAGTTTTGTCTTTTCATTGACTAATTGAAGCAAGTCTAATTTCTCATCAAAAAGAGCTTCGTAGTCTTTCAAATCATAGCCAAACAAGGGAAAAGATTCCGTGAAAGAACCCCTTCCGGCCATAATCTCCGCACGTCCATTTGACAAAGCATCAATAGTGGCATACTGTTGGAACAAACGAATCGGATCCATGCTCGAGAGAATGCTGACTGCACTGGTCAAACGGATTTTCTTGGTATTGACTGCCCCAGCTGCCAGAACAATCTCTGGAGCAGATATCGCAAAATCCGCTCGATGGTGCTCACCAATCCCATACACATCCAAACCAACCTTGTCAGCCAGTTCAATCTCCGCCACCAACTGACGAATGCGTTCGGCATGACTGTAAGTTTGCCCAGTTCCTTCAACCTCAGTTGTTTCCCCAAATGTTGAAATTCCCAATTCTACCACAGTGATTCTCCTTGTCTACCTCTGTCCTTCAATTTGACAAATTATTCTAACACGAATCTTGAGTACAAGCAACCAGTTTGCTCACAAGAAAAAGCCTAGATAACTAGACTTTTTTAGCTTATTCTACCGTTACTGATTTAGCAAGATTACGTGGTTTGTCCACATCAAGGCCACGGTGGAGTGTTGCAAAATAAGCGACTAATTGCGTTGGCACGACCATTGAAATTGGTGAGAGGTAAGGGTGTACAGTCGTAAGGACAATATCATCTGTCTCTTTAGCAACATTTTCTTCTGCGATAGTGAGGACTTTGGCACCACGAGCTGCCACCTCTTGGATATTTCCACGAGTGTGGTTAGCGAGGACTGGATCTGACAAGAGAGCCAAAACAGGTGTTCCATCCTCAATCAAGGCAATAGTTCCGTGTTTGAGTTCACCAGCTGCAAAGCCTTCACATTGAATGTAAGAAATCTCTTTAAGTTTGAGACTTGCTTCCATGGCTACATAGTAATCTTGACCACGTCCGATGTAAAAGGCATTGCGAGTTGTTTCAAGTAGCTCTCTTACTTTAGATTCAATGGTTTCTTTCTCTGAAAGAGTTGATTCGATAGACTGAGCTACGATTGACAACTCATGAACTAAATCAAATGCTTGCGCTTTGGCATTGCCATTTGCTTCTCCGACTGCTTTTGCAAGGAAGGCAAGGGCTGCGATTTGCGCTGTATAAGCCTTAGTTGATGCCACGGCAATTTCAGGACCTGCATGAAGAAGCATGGTATTGTTAGCTTCACGTGAAAGAGTTGAACCTGGGACATTTGTCACTGTCAAGCTTGGGATTCCCATTTCATTAGCCTTAACCAAAACCTGACGACTATCCGCTGTTTCACCAGATTGGCTGATAAAGATGAAGAGTGGTTTCTTGCTGAGAAGTGGCATACCGTAGCCCCACTCAGATGAGATTCCAAGTTCAACTGGTGTATCTGTCAATTCTTCCAACATTTTCTTAGAAGCAAATCCTGCGTGGTAAGATGTCCCAGCTGCAAGGATGTAGATACGGTCTGCGTCTTGAACAGCCTGGATGATAGCTGGGTCTATGACAACTTGACCAGCCTCATCTGTGTAGGCTTGGATGAGTTTACGCATAACCGTTGGTTGCTCATCGATTTCCTTAAGCATGTAGTAAGGATAAGTTCCCTTACCGATATCAGACAAGTCAAGTTCCGCAGTATAGCTAGCACGTTCACGACTGTTGCCATCATAATCTTGAACTTCCACACTATCAGCCTTGACGATTACCAACTCTTGGTCATGAATTTCCATGTATTGGTTGGTCTCACGAATCATAGCCATAGCATCTGAGCAGACCATGTTATAGCCTTCTCCAAGACCAATCAAAAGTGGTGATTTATTTTTAGCCACGTAGATGACTTCAGGATCTTGTGAGTCAACCAAGGCAAAGGCATAAGAACCACGGATGATGTGAAGAGCTTTTTTGAAGGCTTCAAGAACTGACAAGCCATCTTCTTCCGCAAATTTTCCAATCAAGTGAACAGCGATTTCAGTATCTGTTTGCCCCTTAAAGTGGTGACCTGCAAGGTATTCTTCCTTGATTTCAAGGTAGTTCTCAATCACCCCATTGTGCACCAAAACAAAACGTTCTGTCTCAGAGCGGTGTGGGTGAGCATTATCTTCCGTTGGTTTCCCATGAGTTGCCCAACGAGTATGTCCGATACCAGTTGTTCCCTCAACACCAGCTGTTTTAGCAGACAATTCTGCGATACGACCTACAGCCTTGACTAGGTGATTTTCAGCACCACCTAGGACAAAAATTCCCGCAGAATCATAGCCACGGTATTCGAGCTTTTCAAGCCCTTGAATCAAAATATCAGTTGCATTTGTGTTTCCAACAACACCAACAATTCCACACATAGTATATACGACACAGACCAGCTGTGCTTTCTCCTTAAAATTGGTATAGTCTAATTCCTCTTTTATAGAATCAGCAAAAACAGTATATACTTGTTTCTTTCACTTGTCAAGAGTAAAAATTGGTATAGTTCAAATTACTCTCCTGTAAGCAAAAGACTCTGACCAATTAGGATAATCAGTCAGAGTCCTTTTTAAAATCCATTATTATCGCTTAATTCCTTGAACCAGTGCCCTGATTTCTTCAGACGACGTTCTTGCGTTTCCAAGTCTAATTCGACCAAGCCATAGCGATTTTTATAGCTATTGAGCCATGACCAGCAATCGATAAAGGTCCAAATCAAGTAGCCCTTACAATTGGCTCCGTCTTCAATGGCACGGTGAAGTTCGCGAAGATGACCTTTTACAAAGTCAATACGGTAATCATCTTGAATCATTCCATTCTCACGGAATTTTTCTTCCCCTTCAACACCCATACCATTCTCTGTCAACATCCACTCGATATTACCATAATTTTCCTTGATATTTTGGGCAATGTCATAAATCCCTTGCTCATAAATCTCCCAGCCACGATGAGGATTGATTTTACGTCCAGGCATCACATAAGGCTCGTAAAAATGTTCTGGCAAGAGTGGACTCTCTGGATGCTTAGCAAATCGAGGTGCCATAACACGCAAAGGTTGATAGTAGTTGACACCAAGGAAGTCCACCGTATTTTCACTAATGAGATCCAACTCCTCCTCTGTAGCATCAGGCAAGAGACCGTGTTCATGCAAGATTTCTACTAACTCCTGTGGATAAGTCCCCAAAACAGATGGGTCTAAGAAAGATTGGGCCTGAAAGAGGTCCGCAATACGAGCTGCCTTGACATCAGCAGGATGCTGGCTACGTGGATAAGCCGGTGTCAAGTTTAAGACAATCCCAATCTTGGAATCTGGCAAAAGTTCATGACAAGCCTTAACCGCCCGACTGCTGGCCAATTGTGTATGATAAGCTACTTTAACTGCTGCCTCTGCATCCACCTTATGTGGATAATGGGCATCGTAAAAATATCCAAATTCTACTGGAACGATGGGCTCGTTAAAGGTAATCCATTGATCCACTAAATCTCCATAAGTCTCAAAACAAAAACGAGCATAGTCTTCATAGGCTGAAACAGTCGCCTTATTTTCCCAACCATCACCATCCTCTTGAAGGGCAAAAGGCAAATCAAAATGATAAAGATTGACTAAAAGACGAATCCCTTTGGCCTTAATAGCCTCAAAAACCTTACGGTAAAAGTCTACACCTTGAGGATTGACTTCCCCACGCCCTTGTGGAAAAATCCGTGACCACTGAATAGAAGTCCGAAAGGCCGTGTGACCAGTTTCTAACAGTAGCTCAATATCCTTTTCCCAGTTTTCATAAAAGGTTGATGTTTTATCTGGACCAATCCCATTATAATAACGATTTGGCTCCACTTGGTACCAATAATCCCAGAGATTATCTCCCTTACCGTCACCAGCTACACGTCCTTCTGTTTGTGGTCCAGAAGTAGAGGATCCCCAGACAAAATCCTTTGGAAATCTTAGCATACATTTACCTCTTTATCTAGTCATTTTTCCCATTATACAGAAAAAACAAGGTAAAAACTAGTTACATTTTTTCCTTGTTTTTCTTCTGATTATAGTTTTTATTTCTTGCTGAGAATTTCAAGCGTTTCGAGCAAGTTATCTGCATGAACTTCGATGGTGTCACCAGTCGCTTTAATCTTCACTTCTACGATGCCATCGGCTGCTTTTTTACCAACAGTGATACGGATTGGCAATCCAATCAAGTCACTGTCGCTAAATTTAACTCCCACACGTTCGTTGCGGTCATCCGTCAAGACTTCGTAACCAGCTCCCATCAAGCTTGCTTCAAGCTTTTCTGTCAAAGCTTGCGCTTCTTCGTCCTTGACATTGACAGTGATCAAGTGAACATCAAATGGCGCCAATTCTTTAGGGAAATTGATTCCCCAAGCGTAACGGTATTCACCTTTTGGCGTTTTATTAACAAAGAGGCGAGCGTGTTGCTCCATCACTGCTGAAAGGAGACGGCTGACACCGATACCGTAACATCCCATGATAATTGGCACAGCACGGCCATTTTCATCCAAAACATCTGCTCCCATGCTTGCTGAGTAACGAGTACCGAGTTTGAAGATGTGACCAATTTCGATACCACGCGCAAAGTTAAGGACACCTTGCCCGTCTGGGGAAATTTCACCCTCACGAACTTCACGAATATCCACATATTCTGCAGTAAAGTCACGACCTGGGTTCACACCAGTCAAGTGGTAGCCATCCTCGTTAGCACCCACAACTGCATTGCGAACATCTTGCACCTTACGGTCTGCAATGATTTTAACATTCTCTGGTAAACCAACTGGGCCAAGTGAACCAAATCCTGCTTGAACAACACTTGCCACTTCTTCTTCGCTAGCAACGTCAAAGAAATCTGCTCCCAAGTGGTTTTTCAACTTAACTTCATTAAGCTGATCATTTCCAACTAGAAGGGCGGCAACAAGCTCACCGTCTGCCATGTAGAAGAGGGTTTTAATCGTTTGTTCTTCTGGGACGTTTAGGAAGGTTGCCACTTCATCAATTGATTTAACATCTGGTGTTGCAACACGAGTCACTTCTTCTTCAGCGACAACACGGTTGCTTGGTTTGTACTCATTTGTTGCCATTTCCAAGTTAGCCGCATAGCTAGATTCACTTGAGTAAGCAATGGTATCTTCACCAGAAACCATCCATTTGAGCAATTCTGCCTTGATTTCTTCTTGCACTTCTGCAGGAATTTCGTCAAATGTGGCAACTGACTTGTCCAAGACAACCCAGCGGTCAAGGTCTGTACGAGCAGGAGTAATGGCCATAAATTCTTGGCTGTCCTTACCACCCATGGCTCCACCGTCACCAATGATAGCCTTGAAATCTAAACCACTACGAGTGAAAATACGCTCATAAGCAGCCTTGTACTCATCGTAAACACTGTCCAAGCTATCATAGTTAGCGTGGAAACTGTAAGCATCCTTCATGATAAACTCACGTGTACGGAGAAGTCCATTACGTGGGCGTTTTTCATCACGATACTTAGGCTGGATTTGGTAAAGGTTAAGTGGCAATTGCTTGTAAGACTTAACAGAATCACGGACAATAGCTGTAAAGGTTTCTTCGTGAGTTGGACCTAGGATAAAGTCTGATTTTTCACGGTTTTTTAGTTTGTAAAGATCCTCACCATAAGTTTCGTAACGACCTGATTCGCGCCACAATTCTGCACTGAGAAGGGCAGGAGCCAACATCTCAACGGCACCAATCTTATCAAATTCTTGGCGCATGATATTTTTGGCTTTTTCAATCACACGGTTGGCAAGTGGTAAGTAAGAATAAACACCTGCTGAAACTTGGCGAACATAACCAGCTCGCAACATAAGAGCATGGCTAATAACTTGAGCATCGCTTGGCATTTCGCGAAGCGTTGGGATAGGCATTTTACTTTGTTTCATAATATTCCTCGATTATCTAAAAAAGAGTCGCATAATGTCATTCCAGGTCACAGCAATCATCAAGACAACCATGATGACCACTCCGGCCAAGGTGACATAGGTTTCAATTTCTTGTTTTAATGGTTTGCGGCGAATGGCTTCCAGGATATTGAGCACAATCTTACCACCATCCAGGGCTGGAATCGGAATAAGATTAAAAATCCCAATATTGATGGAAATAATTGCCAAGAAGTACAAGACATTCTCAATTCCATTTTTAGCAGCATCACTACTTGCCTTAAAGATGGCAACAGGTCCACCTAGCTTGTTCAAATCCGGTTGGAAAATCAGATTTTTCAGAGCTGATAAAATTCGGAGGGCCGAGTCAGCAGCAGTTGTAAAACCACCTACAAACATAGATACAAAATCTGACTTAATCCCCGGTTGAACACCTAGAAGGTAACGACCTTGACTTTCTTCCGGACTAACAGTGACTTGTTTGTCACTCCCCTTTTCAGAAATAGTCACATCCAAGGTCGGGGCCGTCTTATCTTTGGTTTCTGATTCCACAGCCTGAATCAAACTTTCCCAGTTGCTAACCTCATGTGAGCCAATTTTGGTAATTTGTGCCGTTTCTGGTACTCCCACCTTAGCCAAGGCCCCTTGGGGCATAATATGGAACTGGTTGGTATCGACATCTCTGACACCACCCTGCATGAAGATTAAAATCCAGAAAACAACAACCCCTAAGATAAAGTTGTTCATAGGGCCTGCAAAATTAGTAATGAGTTTCCCCCAGATAGTCGCATTTTGATATTGAACATCTAAAGGTGCAATCCGAACCTCAGTACCATCTGCTTCCACAACCGTTGCATCGTGATCCACTGCAAATGTTTTTTCTTCTTCCAGAACCAATCCTTTGATAAAGAGCTTGTCTTCAAAGTCAAACTGGGTCACCTGCATAGGAAGAGCTGTTTGATCCAATTTTTTACCTGAAAGATTGATGCGTTTAACCTTACCATCATCAGTAAGCGTCAAACTGACAGGAGTTCCTGTCTTAATTTCAGTTGTATCATCACCCCAACCGGCCATACGGACATAGCCACCTAGAGGCAAGATCCGAATGGTATAGGCTGTCCCATCCTTGCCAATATGAGCAAAGATCTTGGGTCCCATACCGATGGCAAATTCACGCACTAGAATCCCTGATTTCTTAGCAAAGTAGAAGTGCCCGAACTCGTGCACCACTACAATAATCCCAAAAACCAGAATAAAGGTTAAAATTCCGAGCATAGTATTTCCTCCGTCTTTTGATTAAAAGAGTCCAAACAAGTGCATAATTGGAAATACAAGCAACATACTATCAAAACGATCCAAAACACCACCATGTCCAGGGATAAATTTCCCAGAATCCTTGACACCAAAGTGACGCTTGATCGAACTTTCTAGTAAATCACCAAATTGTCCAGCAATGCTAAAGAAAATAGCAAAGACTGACATCTTGTAAATTCCATACGGAAGAGCAACTGTACTGTCAACTATCATAAAGATAATAGTTACTAAAATCGCACCTAAAATACCACCCAAGGCACCCTCAAAGGTTTTATTTGGAGAAACCGTTGGAGCCAGTTTCCGTTTCCCAAAGTTCATCCCAGCAAGATAGGCACCACTGTCGGTAGCCCAGACGATACACAAGGCCAAGAGAGCCTTATCTAAACCTGCAACGCGAGCATCTAGTAAAGCATTAAATCCAAAACCTACATAGAAACTCATAGCAAGAGGGAAAACAGCATCCTCAATCGTATAGGACTTGCTAAAAACGGTCGTTCCTAACATAATTGAAATCAAAACACTATAGGCAACCACATTCCCATCAACTGGTAAAAAAGTCAGATAATTCTCCAAGGGAATGGTCAAAGCAAAGGTGGCAAAGAGGGTTAAGAGGCCCTCCATAGTCATGGTCTCTAGACCTCTCATCTTCAAAAGTTCATGCATGGCTAGCATGGCTATGATTCCAATTGCTATCTGAAGCAAGAGTCCCCCAATCATTAAAATTGGTAGGAAAATAGCCAGGGCAATCCCTGCAAACAAGGTTCTTTTCTGTAAATCCTGTGTCATATTTCCTCCTAAACTCCTCCAAATCGGCGATGACGACGATTGTAGGCAAGAATGGCTTCCTGTAAGGCCGCCTCGTCAAAATCAGGCCACAAGGTATCCGTAAAATAGAGCTCACTGTAGGCTCCCTGCCATGGAAGGAAATTGCTCAAACGCAATTCTCCACTAGTACGGATAATCAAGTCTGGGTCTCGTAAGTCCTTAGGCAAATGCTGGGTAAAAAGATAATTACCAATCAATTCCTCTGTGATGTCACCTGGGTTGATTTTGGCATCTAACACATCCTGAGAAATCAACTTAAGAGCCTGTGTAATCTCAGCACGTCCACCATAGTTGAGGGCAAAATTAAGAATTAATCCTGTGTTGTTCTTAGTTAATTCCTCAGCTTTAGTCAGAGCTTCAAAGGTTTGCTTAGGCAGGCGGTCCGTTTCCCCAATCATTTGAATCTTAACATTATTCGCATGCAATTCCGGGACATAATTATCATAAAACTCTACTGGCAAGTTCATGATAAACTTGACTTCCTGATCTGGACGGGTCCAGTTTTCTGTAGAAAAAGCATAGACCGTAATAACCTTAACGCCTAGTTTGTTGGCTGCCTTGGTCACAGTTTGCAATGCTTCCATACCCGCCTTATGTCCGAAAACTCGCGGTTGCATACGTTTTTTAGCCCAACGGCCATTGCCATCCATGATGATGCCGATATGAGCAGGAACCTGTGTCGGAACCTCTACTTCCACAGCCCTATCTTTCTTAAAAAATCCAAACATGATCTTATTCCTATTCAAAAATCTATCGTTTCATTATACCATATTTCCCTATTTTCTTCTATCACTAAGCTATTTATACTCTTCGAAAATCAAATTCAAACTACGTCAGCTCTATCTGCAACCTCAAAACAGTGTTTTGAGCAACCTGCGGTTAGCTTCCTAGTTTGCACTTTGATTTTCATTGAGTATTATTCTCAGGCACAAAGCCCATTTTTCAAAAAAATAAGCCGCCTGATTGGGCGACTCTATTTTTTATAGGGAGATTATTATGAAAAAGTTTTAGGAGTTTAAGTTAAGATCTTCTTAACTTATGAACTTAGTATACACTTCCTAGCTTAAAGTTTCCTTAAGTATTTTTAAAAATCAAATTTTTCCATTTCTCCTGCCAATTTTTCTTGGATAGACGTGTTCGATAAAGTTCCATTCGGTCTTCATTCTCTAAAAAATGAGGAGTTGGACGAACTTGAAAATTTAAAATATCCTCCAAACCATAAGGTTCATAGAGTTCAAAATCGGATTCTTCATTCAAGCGTAGTCCAACAGCCGTACACCGTTCTGGATACTTACTCATAGCATCACAAGAGCTGCTATAGGGAGCAGTATGAGGGCTGTGCTGGTGCATATAGACCTGATTTTTCAATTCCCACTGATACTGAGGAAAATCCGCTCTCAACTTTTTCTCTAGGAACAAGGTTTCCTCATAAGAAATATCCGGATCAAAGAAAATCACATCTACATCTGTTTCAAGATCAAATGCTGGTCTCTCTGACAAGAGATTCCAGATAAAATTTCTGACAGAACCTGCTGCCAACCAAGAATCTTTCAGACCAAGGTTTCGGATGATAGTCAAAATAGCCATCATATCCGGATTTTCTCTGAAAGAGTCTAAAATTTCAGCCTTATTTTTCAATATATTCATACCCTAAATGCTCATATGCCTTAGCAGTCGCCACCCGTCCAGAACGTGTCCGCATGATAAAACCTTTTTGAATCAAGTAGGGCTCATACATGTCTTCAACTGTCTCACGCTCTTCTGCTATGTTAACAGAAAGAGTTCCTAGACCAACAGGACCACCACCGTACATCTCAATCATGGTGCGAAGGATTTTCTGGTCCACATAGTCCAGACCTTCATGGTCAACATCCAGCATAGTCAAAGCCTTATCAGTAATAAGATCATCGATAACCCCATTCCCCATAATCTGGGCAAAATCGCGCACGCGTTTGAGGAGACGATTGGCAATACGAGGGGTTCCACGACTACGTAGGGCTAATTCAGATGCTGCCTCATGAGTGATTTCCATCTCAAAAATATCTGCCGTCCGCTCAACAATTTCCGTCAAGTCAGCATGGGCATAATACTCCATGTGACCTGTAATTCCAAAACGTGCCCGTAGCGGATTTGAGAGCATACCAGCCCGAGTCGTCGCACCAATCAAAGTGAAAGGTGGCAACTCCAAATGAACACTGCGACTGCCTTCACCAGCCCCAATCATGATGTCAATGTAGAAATCCTCCATAGCACTATAAAGCACCTCTTCCACTGACATGGGCAAACGATGAATCTCATCAATAAAGAGAACATCCCCAGGCTCTAAGTCATTCAAAATCGCTACCAAATCCCCAGCTTTTTCAATGACTGGACCCGAAGTCTGCTTGAGATTTACTCCCAGTTCATTGGCAATTACAAAAGCCATGGTCGTTTTTCCCAAGCCTGGAGGGCCAAATAAAAGCACATGATCCAGCGCTTCATCCCGCATTTTGGCAGCTTCTATAAAGATTTGAAGCTGGTCCTTGACCTTATCCTGCCCAATATATTCACGTAAATACTGAGGACGGAGCGTGCGTTCTACTAACTCCTCATCCCCCATTATCTCATTATCTAAAATTCTACTCATGGCTCTATTATATCAAAAATCCAAGCCACAAACAAAAAAGCCACTGGATTGGTGCCTCCCGAGTTTAACACTTATGTGGAATAATATTATACGGCACTTCTACACCGCCTACGAAATGAGGTGAGATAGCCTATGATGGAATTAGTACTCAAAACTATCATCGGACCAATTGTGGTCGGTGTCGTTCTTCGCTTAGTCGATAAATGGCTAAACAAGGACAAATAGTGTCAAAAAAGACCCCAAGCTTATTTGGTCGTGAGCTTGGGGTCTTTTCTAGCCTATGATATAGAACTAGTACTCAATTCCTTTTTATTATCCCATAGTTCACAAAATTTGTCAAAGGTTTATATCCTCATCCATTCAGCTTCTCCAACTTTAGAATCTGTCCAATAAAGTTTATAAGATTTAGAGAAAGCTATTGAAAAACGATATTTAGAAAACTTCCGAAAAGCCTGAAATAGAGCCAAAAAACTCCACCTGATTAGGTGACTCCTAAGTTTAGCACATATGTGGTATAATATTATTCGGCACTTCTACACCGCCTACGAAAGGAGGTGAGATAGCCCATGATGGATACAATACTTAAAACTATCATCGGACCAATTGTGGTCGGTGTCGTCCTTCGTATAGTCGATAAATGGCTAAACAAGGACAAATAGTGTCAAAAAGACCCCAAGCTTATTTGGACGTGAGCTTGGGGTCTTTTCTAGCCTATGATATAGACACAATACTTAATTCCCTTTTATTATCCCATAGTTCACAAAATTTGTCAAAGGTTTATATCTTCATCAATTCAGCTTCTCCAACTTTAGAATCTGTCCAATAAAGTTTATAAGATTAAGTAAAAGTTATCGGAAAATGATGTTTAAAATAGTCCCCAAAAGCCTGAAATAGAGCCAAAAAACTCCACCTGATTGGGTGACTCCCGAGTTTAGCACTTATGTGATATAATATTCTACGGCACTGCTACACCGCCTACGAAAGGAGGTGAGATAGCCCATGATGGAACTAATCCTTAAAACTATCATCGGACCGATTGTGGTCGGTGTCATCCTTCGCTTAGTCGATAAATGGCTAAACAAAGATAGATAGTGTCAAAAAAGACCCCGAGCTTAATGTGGAAGTTAGCTTGGGGTCTTTTCTAGTCCATGATATAGAACTAATCCTTAATTCCTCTCCATTATCCCATAGTTCACAAAATTTGTCAAAACTTTACAACCTCAGCTTCTCAAGCTTTAACCACTTTACAACAAGACTTTCAAGTTTAAGAGAAAATTAGGGATTCTATCAATTTCATAGAAATTTTGATTTAGTAAACAAATAGACAATCTTACATGTCACTCCTCATTTAATACGCCACTACTGGACAAGCAAAATCATTATTACAGCAGTTCCAGTCCTTCAATTAACAGTCCCTTACAATCAAATTGAGTTTGAAGTAGCTGAAGTAACAGCAAACCTATTTCTTAGTCATATTTCCTAAAAAAGTCCCCGCCAATTCCCCGACCAAAATCCGAAAAAGACCGGAAATTATCGGAAAATGATGTTTAAAATAGTCCCCAAAAGCCTGAAATAGAGCCAAAAAACTCCACCTGATTGGGTGGAGTTAAGGGAGATTATTATGAAAAAGAAAAGTTTAGGATTTTATTAAATAAAGTTAGGAGGTCTTTATTTAATAACTATATGATACAAGACGAAGCTTAAAACTAGCTTAACTTTTCTCAAATTCTACCATTTTTAAAAAAATTTCTATCAGCATCACCTACCCACGAAAAAAGCCACCTGATTAGGTGACTTCATTAGGAGATTATGATGAAAAAAGTTTTAGGATTTCATTAAATAAAGTTAGGAGGTCTTTATTTAATAATTATATAATACTAGACCATCCTTAAACTTTGCTTAAGAATAAACAAGCTTTATTATTTTTCTCTGTTTATCCAAGTCATTCCTATACAATCATAGGTAGATAAGGCTTCAAAACCCAAAGAACTATAAAATCCCACGTTTTTTTCTGTCTGGTCTGTTACCAGCTGGACTTGATAGGCATCTTTGTAATCCTCTAAAGCCTCTTTCATCAAGGCACTACCAATCCCTTGACGCTGATAGATTGGTAAAACAATTAAATCCTGAACCAATACTGATGAGAATCCATCTCCAACCAAACGAATCAAGCCCACCACAGCATCGCCATCAAGTGCCACATAAATCGCTAATGAATGAGATAAGGCCTGCTCCAACATCTCTGGTTGATGGGTATAATTTGTCCAACCGACAGCCTGATAGAGATGCAAAACATCCTCTAGTTTGACAATTTCTTGCTTTTTAATAGTAATCATCTCAACACCTCTTAAAGCTCTCTCAAGCTCTTGTACTGCTGTCCATTTTTATCAAAATTTTCAGGACGCAACCATATTTCTAAACGAGCTTTGACTTGAGGCCAGTCCTTATCAATCATAGACAACCAATCCGTATCTCTCGTACGCCCCTTATAAACCACTGCCTGACGGAAGGTTCCTTCGTAGACAAAGCCCAAACGTTCTGCTGCTCGTCTTGATGGCAGGTTAAGAGCATCACATTTCCACTCATAGCGACGATAGTTGAGTTCTTCAAAGACATAGCGAGCTAGGAGATACTGGGCTTCTGTCCCTATCCGTGTCCCCTTGAGCTCTGGAGAAAAAGTGACAGCTCCCACTTCTATTACTCGGTTATTCTGGTCAATGCGCATGAGAGAAAAAGTTCCCAAAGCCTTACCAGTTACCTTGTCTATGATTGCATAGTAAAAACGGTCCTTACGAGCCAACATCTGATTTAAGAGGGTAACCAGTTCCTCTCTGTCTGCCACTGGTTCCTGAAAGAGGTAGGTCCACATCTCCCGAGGCGTATCAGGGCCATAAACAGCTAATAAATCCTCCGCATGTTTTTCTACCGAGAGAGCCTCTATTCGAGCATAACGCCCTTCTAAGAAATCAATAGAAGGCAGTTCACCTGGTGTATAACCTTCCATTGACTCACCAATCATCTGACCATATTCGTTTACTGGCATAACTTTCTCCTTATTCACTTATTGAATATAGTATAACATATCTCAATGAAAATTTTAGGAAACACTTGGTTTTCTATTCAATAATGCAAATTCCTCTTATAAAAATCATCCATCCACTTTATGGAGGAATAATCAAATATGGGAGTGAGTGAGTTAATGCTCCTTATGCTTCTCTCTATTTTTTACTGTTTGTATTCAAATTTCTCTTGTTTTAGTGTTTGCTTTTGTATACTGAACTACCAACTAAAACTGTATTTTTATCTTAGTTGGGACTATTATAGTACGGTTCAGCACTATCTACAAATTTTTCAGATGTCTATCAAAAAAATTTATCGTAGCAAACCAAGAATCTACACTTTCTTTCATTAATAAGCGCCAATCTTTTCGATAACGATGATTCGGTTGATAAGCAACCGTCAACATATGCCCTGTTTCATGGTATTTTTTAAACAAAATGGATTCCCCTTTATAATGTGAAATGATATCATCTATCGCGGATGATGCATTCCATATTTCATCAACATCGCTTCCTAGTAATAATAAAGGAGAGGAAATTTTACTCACATCAATCTGAGCCCTACTATCTTCAGGAATATGTTTTCCAAAAAACTTGTTTAACAAATAATCTCCTAACTGAAATTTTTGATAAGGAAGTTCCTTTTGTAAATATGTCCAAGAAGATGAATGAGAGTTGAGTTTTCCCTTTATTCCCTCAAATATTACATTTGAGGGGGAATTGAGTACCAAACATTGCACATCTTTCAAAATACTTTGTCCAGCCAGAACAAGTTCTGCTCCTTTAGAGCGACCATATATTCCTATTTTTGTATTATCAACTTGAGGATGATGATATAGAAAATCTTTCGCCTCCTCCAGACATTCTATTGGAATTCGTTCTAAATTTTGGGGTAATCCCTCTAAACCAAAATAAGCTATCGCAAGACAAATATAGCCTCTTGAAGATAAAAGTTGGGCAATATTCTGAGCTTTTTCAATTCTTCCCTCACTACCACTAACAATAATCACGGCTGGCGCCCTTCTTAACTTTTCATCATAAAATAATCGACCTTGAAAATGCTTGTCATAGATATCTTGATATCTTACTCCCAGATTCATATAACACCTTACAAAACTTTGCTCCGCGACCACATCTTTCCCTAGCCTGATTTTAATTTCAACACCAAAACAATCTCGTAATGGAATTCTATCAAGAGAACTCGGTAATCTCCTTTTCCTATTCTTCAACGGTTTCGCATTAAAGAATAATCCCATTTCTGAAATCCCTTTATAAGATCCCGAAATAGATGCTGTCTGAGAGGTATCAATCATACCGTCCTGATCAGATAAAAAAATTGCGGTTGATTTCCATATAACATCATGATCTAAAAGCAAGGGAGCATTTATACAGTAATAATCAGACAGGTACATTTCTACACAATACATTGCCCTTGGTTCTAAACCATTAATAGCAATATAAAAAGATTCATCCGCTAAATCTGTTTGTGAAATCAGTTCTATGTTTACAGTCATATCTTCTCCTTTTTGTTAATTTACTTAACAATTATATTTGAAATTTACCGTGACTTTTACCACGGTAATTCTCCCCACACCTTTTCAATATCATCCATCAATTTCACAACTGTTTTAAGTTCCACCTCGCTATAGTTGTTTAAAACTGAAAAGATTGATTTTTCAATATATGCTTGTTGCTCCTTATGGATTTTAAAAATTTCGATGCCTTTTTCAGATAATCTCAAATATTTATTTTTCCCATTATTCGGATCAAAATCAAAAACAACTAAATTTTTTTGAATCAATCTCCTAACACTTTGAGTTATTGCACTTCTTGAAACTTCTAATAATTCAGATAATTTTACTAGATTTAAGGGCTGATTTTCCCCAATCACAACAATCAAATGTACCTCATTCAACGTAATGGATTTGTCAACACCACTTTTATGTTGATTTTTTTTTAACTCTTCAAACGCTAAAATAAACCTATTGAAACGATTATTAAATGCAATAAATTCTTTTTTATCCATAATCTCTCTTTCTTTTGTTAATTATATTAACAAAATAGAAACTTCCTGTCAAATAAAAAATCCTCCAGATTCTACTCTGAAGGATTCATTTCTTATTTCACAACGATATTAACGAGTTTGTTCGGTACACTAATCACTTTCACGATTTCCTTACCGTCAATTTCTGCTTTGACTTTTTCATCAGCTAGAGCAATCTCTTGCAATTCTTCGCGTGATAGGTCTTTAGCGACCATGAGTTTGGCACGAACTTTTCCTTTGATTTGAACAACGATTTCGATTTCGTCTTCAACCAATTTGCTTTCGTCCCATGTTGGCCAAACCACGTAAGAGATTGACTCACCTGTTGCCGCAACTGTTTGCCAGAGTTCTTCTGCCAAGTGAGGTGCAAATGGGGCAATCAATTGGATAAATCCTTTGGCGTAGTCCACATAGAGTTTGTCTTCCTTGTTAGCAGCGTTGACAAAGACCATAAGTTGAGCAATGGCTGTGTTGAATTTGAGGGACTCGATTTGCTCTGTGACAGCTTTAACGGTTTCGTTGTAAACCTTGTCGAGAGAGCCATTGTTTTCTGCAACAATTTCCTTGCTTGTAATCAGACGGTAAACACGGTCAAGGAACTTACGGCTTCCTTCCAGACCTTCTTCTGACCAAGCAATCGAAGCATCAAGTGGTCCCATAAACATTTCATAAACACGAAGGGTATCGGCACCGTATTGCTCCACCACGTCGTCTGGGTTAACAACGTTCTTGAGCGATTTAGACATCTTGGCTGGTGCTTGCTCCAACTCTTCTCCTGTTTCCACATGGAAGAAAGAACCGTCACGTTTTTCAACCTTATCGCTTGCCACAAGAGCCCCACGGTGGTCACGGTAGCTTGTTCCCAAAATCATTCCTTGGTTAAAGAGTTTTTGGAATGGTTCCTTAGTCGGAACAACACCGAGGTCATAGAGGAATTTATGCCAGAAACGAGCGTAAAGCAAGTGAAGAACGGCATGCTCTGCACCACCAACATAGATATCTACTGGCAACCATTGTTTGAGAAGGTCCTCATCAGCCAATTTCTCAGTGTTGTGTGGATCAATATAGCGGAGGTAATACCAGCTTGAACCTGCCCATTGTGGCATGGTGTTGGTTTCACGACGACCTTTGACACCATCTTCACGAGTCACTTCAAGCCAGTCTGTCAAGTTAGCTAGTGGACTTTCACCAGTACCTGAAGGACGGATATCCTTGGTTACAGGCAAGACAAGTGGCAATTCACTTTCAGGAACAGCTGTTGAAGTTCCATCTTCCCAATGAATGATTGGAATTGGTTCACCCCAGTAACGTTGGCGGCTAAAGAGCCAGTCGCGGAGACGGTAGGTAACCTTCTCTTGTCCACAGTCGTTTTCTTCCAACCAAGCCACAATCTTAGCAATTGCGTCTTCTTTATTCAATCCATCTAGGAAGTCTGAATTAACGTGAAGGCCATCCTCTGTATAGGCAGCTTCTTCAACATTTCCACCTTCCAGCACCTCTACGATTGGAAGGTCAAATTGTTTGGCAAATTCCCAGTCACGTTGGTCATGGGCAGGTACAGCCATAACGGCACCTGTTCCATAACTAGCAAGAACATAGTCGGCAATCCAGATTGGAATTTCCTTACCATTGACAGGGTTGATGGCATAAGCACCAGTCCAAACACCAGTTTTTTCTTTGGCAAGATCTGTACGAGCTAAGTCAGACTTAAGGCTAGCTTGGTGTTTATAGTCTGCTACAGCTTCTGCTTGCTCTGAACTTGTGATAGCATCTACTAATTCATGTTCAGGAGCCAAGACTGTGAAAGTCGCACCGAAAAGGGTGTCAGGACGAGTGGTAAAGACTGTGAATTCCTCGTCTGTTCCCTTAACTTTAAAGGTTACATTAGCACCAGTTGATTTCCCAATCCAGTTGCGTTGCATGTCCTTGATAGACTCTGGCCAATCAAGCTCGTCTAAGTCATTGAGCAAGCGCTCTGCATAGGCCGTGATTTTGAGCATCCATTGG
This sequence comes from Streptococcus mitis, assembly GCF_019929545.1. Taxonomy (GTDB): domain Bacteria; phylum Bacillota; class Bacilli; order Lactobacillales; family Streptococcaceae; genus Streptococcus; species Streptococcus mitis_BU. The sequence continues at coordinate 27,170 of NZ_JAHZPT010000001.1, read as the reverse complement.
CGCATTGGTTTGCGAACAACTGGATAGCCTCCACGCTCAGAAGTTCCGTCAGGAAGAACCTCTTCGTTGGCGATGGCTGTTCCCAATTCCTCAACCCAGTTTACTGGCACTTCCGCTTCATAGGCCAATCCTTTTTCGTAAAGCTTAGTAAATATCCATTGCGTCCACTTGTAGTAGTTTGGATCTGTTGTGTTGACTTCACGATCCCAGTCGTAAGAAAATCCAAGCGCATTGATTTGGCGTTTGAAGTTGGCAATGTTCTCAGCTGTAAATTCTGCTGGGTCATTACCTGTATCCATAGCGTATTGCTCTGCAGGCAAACCAAAAGCATCCCAACCCATTGGGTGAAGGACATTGTATCCTTGCGCACGTTTGAAACGGCTGAGGATATCAGTTGCGGTATAACCTTCTGGGTGTCCTACGTGCAGACCCGCTCCAGACGGATATGGGAACATGTCAAGCGCATAAAACTTCGGTTTTGATGCATCTGTTCCTGTCTTAAATGTATGATGTTCTGCCCAGTAGCCTTGCCACTTAGGCTCAATTTCTTTATGATTGTAAAAACTCATGGTCTCTCTCCAATTTTGTGATGTTACTATTATACCATTTTTGAGGGAATTTGAAAGACGAGAAATGTTCTTTTAGACTTGGATAGCAAGAAAGACCGAATCCCAAATCCAGCTTATTTAGCAGTATAAAAAATTAGCTAGCACTTGAAATTAACTTATATCGATTATTTGTCTCTTCACATCTTTTTCCCCTAACGCCTTTGACTCATATTCCCCGTTTTAGATTTCTTTAAGGTTTTTATTATATCCTGTAGGACTCTACAATTTAAAAACATTAATAACCTAGGTAGAGAAAATGTTCGTAAAAAAGGAGATACTTATGAAAAAAATACTATTCTTTCTCTCTTGTAGCTGGATATTCCTTTCTTTATCAGGATGTTCTTCACCTATAGAAGCGGAAACTAGCTCTGAAAAAGATTCAGATAACACTTTAGTTGTCTACTCGCCTAACCCTGAAGACCTTATCGAAGAAACAGTCCCAGCCTTCGAAGAAAAATATGGTATTAAGGTTGACTTAGTACAAGCCAGCACTGGTGAATTGTTCAAAAAAGCTGAGGCCGAAAAAGAATCCCCTGTAGCTGATGTCATTTTCGGAGGCTCCTACGCCCTCTTCTCTTCTAACGAAAATCTTTTTGAACCTTATATTTCCCAAGAAAACGACCAGATAATCCCTGAATATCAAAATAAAACAGGATTCTACACACCTTACACACTGGATGTCAGTGTTATCATTGCCAATTCATCCCTTACAAAAGATATTAAAATTGAAGGCTACAATGATCTACTCAATCCTAAATTAAAAGGAAAAATCGCTACTGCTGATCCTAGTAATGCTTCTAGCTCCTTTGCTCAATTAACAAACATGCTTGTTGATCAAGGTGGATACGAAAATGAACAAGCTTGGACCTATGTGAAAAATCTATTTACCCTAGTAGATGGAAAGATTGCATCTAGTTCTTCAAATGTTTACAAAGCTGTCGCCGATGGAGAAATGGCTGTAGGACTCACCTATGAAGACCCTGCCTTAAAACTCTTAAACGACGGAGTTGATGTAAAAGTTATTTATCCAAAAGAAGGAACCGTCTTTTTACCTGGTAACGCAGCTATCATCAAAAATGCTAAACACATGGAAAACGCTAAGAAATTTATCGATTTCCTCCTTTCTCAAGAAATCCAAGATAAGCTAGGAACTGAAACTACAATCAGACCTATTCGTAAAAATGCTAAAACCAATAAAAATATGAAGGCTATGACAGAAATCAAGATTGCCACCGAAGATTCCGATTATGTCATTAAAAATAAATCCACTATTCTTAAAAAGTACAATGACATTTTTACAGATATCCAATCTAAACAGTAAAAGAGGTTCACTATGAGTGAGATCAAAATTATTAACGCCAAAAAAATCTACCACGATGTTCCTGTTATTGATAATTTAAATATTACAGTTCCCAAAGGAAGTCTCTTTACCATCCTTGGTCCTTCAGGGTGTGGGAAAACGACTCTTCTTCGTATGATTGCAGGTTTCAACAGTATCGAAGGAGGAGAATTTTACTTCGATGATACAAAAATCAATAATATGGAACCTAGCAAACGCAATATCGGGATGGTTTTCCAAAACTACGCTATTTTCCCACATTTGACTGTCCGAGAAAATGTCGCTTTTGGTCTCAAGCAAAAGAAAGTCCCTAAAGAAGAATTGGTACAACAGACCAATAAGTATCTTGAACTCATGCAAATTGCTCAATATGCGGATCGGAAGCCCGATAAACTCAGTGGTGGACAACAACAACGTGTCGCCTTAGCACGCGCCTTAGCTGTTAATCCAAGTGTTCTCCTCATGGACGAGCCGCTTAGTAACCTAGATGCCAAACTTCGCTTGGATATGCGTCAAGCCATTCGAGAAATCCAACACGAAGTGGGAATTACAACTGTTTATGTGACCCACGACCAAGAAGAAGCTATGGCTATTTCAGACCAAATTGCTGTTATGAAAGACGGAGTCATCCAACAAATCGGCCGACCAAAAGAGCTCTATCATAAACCAGCTAATGAGTTTGTAGCAACCTTTATCGGACGCACAAATATTATTCCTGCCACTCTTGAAAAACGGAGCGACGGCGCTTATATCGTCTTTTCAGATGGCTATGCCCTTCGAATGCCATCCCTTGATCAGGCTAAGGCACAAGCTATTCATGTAAGCATTCGTCCTGAAGAGTTTATCAAAGATGAATCTGGAGATATTGAAGGAATTATTAGCGATAGCGTCTATCTTGGACTGAATACTGAATACTTCATCGAGACAGGTTTTGCCTCAAAAATTCAAGTTAGCGAAGAATCAACTTTTGAAGAAGATCTACAAAAAGGCGATCGTATTCGTCTACGAATCAATACCCAAAAATTAAACGTCTTTTCTGCAGATGGTTCGCAAAACCTGATAAAAGGAGTCAACCATGGAACGTAAAAAACTAAATATTTGGACAGCCTCCTCTTTCTTCATCTTTCTTACCTATCTTGTCTTTCTGGTTTATCCTATCGTTACCGTGCTCAAGCAAGCACTCATACATGAGGGACAATTTTCACTAGCTAATTTTGTCACTTTCTTTAGCAAAGCCTACTACTCTGAGACACTCGTCAACAGTTTCAAGGTTTCCATTACCTCTACTGTCACTTCCTTAATCGTAGGAACCTTATTAGCTTATCTCTTCTCTATGTATGACTTCAAGGGAAAGAAATTTCTACAAATATTAATTATCATTGCTTCCATGTCAGCTCCTTTCGTGGGAGCCTACTCCTGGATTCTCTTGCTGGGACGAAACGGGGTCATTACTAAATTCCTGACAAATGCCCTTCATCTTCCAGCTATTGATATTTATGGATTCAAAGGAATTGTACTTGTCTTTACACTGCAACTATTCCCACTGGTATTTCTATACGTTGCTGGGACAATGAAAAGTATTGACAATTCTCTACTTGAAGCTGCTGAAAGCATGGGGTCCTTCGGATTTAAGCGTATCGTAACGGTTGTTTTACCTCTCCTAGTTCCAACCTTACTAGCAGCTGCCCTACTTGTATTTATGAGAGCATTCTCAGACTTTGGAACACCGATGTTGATTGGTGAAGGATATCGGACTTTCCCAGTCTTGATTTATACCCAATTTATTAGCGAGGTTGGAGGAAATTCTGCTTTTGCATCTGCTTTAGCAATTATGGCGATTATCATCGCCTTGGCAATTTTCCTTATCCAAAAATACATTTCAAATCGCTACAGTTTCAGTATGAATTCGCTCCATCCAATTGAGCCTAAAAAAACTACAAAAGGAAAAATGGCTGCCATTTATGCGACAGTCTACGGAATTATCTTGTTCTCTGTTCTACCTCAAGTCTACTTGATTTATACTTCTTTCCTAAAAACATCAGGTATGGTATTTGTCAAAGGTTATTCTCTAAACAGTTACAAGGTAGCTTTCAATCGTATGGGATCTGCTATTTTCAATACCATTCGTATCCCTTTGATTGCCTTAGTTCTAGTTGTCCTATTCGCAACATTTATCTCCTACCTAGCCGTTAGAAAACGGAATTTGTTTACAAACTTAATTGACAGCCTCAGTATGGTACCTTATATTGTACCAGGAACCGTTCTAGGGATTGCCTTCATTTCTTCCTTCAATACCGGTCTATTTGGAAGTGGATTTCTTATGATTATAGGGACAGCTTTCATCTTGATCATGTCCCTATCTGTCAGAAGATTGCCTTATACTATTCGCTCATCTGTTGCTAGCTTGCAACAAATAGCACCAAGTATTGAAGAAGCTGCTGAAAGTTTAGGAAGTAGCCGTCTCAATACCTTTGCCAAGATTACAACTCCAATGATGCTATCTGGTATTATTTCTGGAGCTATCCTATCTTGGGTCACAATGATTTCAGAACTCTCTACTTCTATCCTCCTCTACAATGTCAAAACAAGAACAATGACTGTAGCCATTTATACAGAGGTTCTCAGAGGGAATTACGGTGTAGCCGCAGCCTTGTCAACTATCCTGACTGTTCTAACAGTAGGTTCCTTGCTCTTATTTATGAAAATCTCTAAAAGCAATAGCATTACACTTTAGTTTTCCCCATCAAAAACAGCCGAAAGGATTACCCTCGGCTGTTTTTCTTATCTTGATATTCTTATCAAATCCCTATTTCATAGCAAGCAAGTCTAGACTGATTAATTAGATGCTTCTTCTATCTTCTCACGTCCTAGTTCTCGGTAACTACGGTCACCAACAACCTCAACGCTAAACTGGCCGTCCTCATATTCAAGAATCGTCACGCTACCATTATCGAGACCATGCGGATGCATGCCATTGATCAGATAAACAATGGTTCCAATGGTCATTCCGTGGCTGACAACGAGGGCATTGCCCCCACCTTGTTCTTCCATTTCTTTGGCAATCGCTTCAAAACCTTCCTTGATTCGGCCACTGAGTTTTTCCCAACCTTCAGCCCAACCAGCTGTATCGACCTCTACCAAGCCCTCAGCCAGTTCAGCATAAGACAATTGGTGAACGTGGTCCACATTAAAGATACGAGGAATAATGCCCATAAAAAGATCACCATCATAAGCCCCGTCAAAACTACCGAAACACCATTCTCTGATACGCTTGTCCATGCGATAAGGGATTTTCCCCTGCAAGCCAAGTTCATCAAGAATGATTCCCATCGTCTGAATGGTGCGCCCTGAATCACTGGAATAAGCGCGTTCAAACTGCAAACCAGATTCTCGCAAACCGATTCCTAATTCTTGAATTCCTCGTTCACCTTCAGCAGTTAAAGGAGTATCGCTCCAACCTTGCGCGCGACCAATCGTGTTAAACATAGTCTTGCCATGACGTACCAAATACAATCGTACTTTTACCATTTTCCGTCCTCCGTTTGCTTCTATTATATCATGGATGATAAAACAAAAGCCACCCAGACAGGCGACTTTTGCAGGAGATTATTATGAAAAAGTTTAGGAGTTCATTAAATAAAGATATTAGATGAAAATCAAATTCAAACTAAATCAGTGTTATCTGTTTCAAATAATATTAGGAGGTCTTTATTTAATGATTATAGTATACACATCCAACCTTAAATAGAACTTAAAATTTCTCCTATTTTCTTAATTTTTAAAACTATGAATTGGTGCTGGGATTTGGCCTCCACGAGAAATGAAATCGACAGACGAAGCTCCATTGACTTTCATAACTGGAGCTGTACCAAGAAGACCGCCAAACTCAATCATATCGCCTTCTTTTCCTTTTGGAATGATACGAACAGCCGTAGTTTTCATGTTAATGACACCAATTGCAGCTTCATCTGCAATCATAGCCGCAATGGTTTCAGCAGGCGTATCTTCTGGGATGGCAATCATATCCAAACCAACAGAACAGATAGCCGTCATGGCTTCTAGTTTTTCCAGATTAAGAGAGCCATTTTGCACTGCAGCAATCATTCCTTCATCCTCTGAAACAGGGATAAAGGCACCAGACAAGCCACCAACTTGGTTGCAGGCCATAACTCCGCCCTTCTTAACTTGGTCGTTCAAGAGAGCCAAGGCAGCCGTCGTTCCATGCGTACCAACTGTCTCTAGTCCCATTTCTTCTAGGACACGTGCTACAGAATCTCCAACCGCAGGAGTTGGCGCCAAACTCAAGTCCACAATACCAAACTCCACACCCAGTCTTTCACTAGCCATCTGACCAACCAATTGACCGATACGAGTGATTTTAAAGGCAGTTTTCTTAACTGTTTCAGCTACTACATCAAAGCTCTCTCCACGAACTTTTTCCAAGGCACGCTTCACCACACCAGGACCAGAAACTCCGACATTGATGATAACATCTGCTTCCCCAACACCGTGGAAGGCACCTGCCATAAACGGATTGTCCTCAACAGCATTAGCAAATACAACCAACTTAGCTGCCCCCATATCAGATAGATGAGCCGTTTCCTTGATAATACGTCCCATATCTGCCACAGCCGTCATATTAATACCAGACTTGGTTGAACCGATATTGACTGACGAGCAGACCTTGTCCGTTTCAGCCAAAGCGCGAGGAATAGAATTGATGAGAATCTCATCTCCCTTTTGATAACCCTTCTGTACCAAGGCAGAAAAACCACCAATAAAATCCACACCGATTTCTTTCGCAGCCTTATCAAGCGCTTTTGCAAGAACCACATAGTCTGTTGCATCTGTCGCAGCACCAATCAGAGAAATAGGAGTCACCGATACACGCTTATTAACGATTGGAATTCCCAACTCAGCTGCAATTTCATCCCCAACAGCCACTAAATTAGCCGCCTTGGTCGTGATCTTTTGATAAATTTTCTCCACAGCACGATTGATATCTGGATCGATACAGTCCAAAAGGGAAATTCCCATAGTAATAGTTCTGATATCGAAGTTTTGCTCCTCTATCATGGCGATGGTTTCAGTAACTTGTCTAATATCCATGTGCACCTCCTAGATATTATACATAGCTTCGAAAATTGCAGCACTTTGAATATTAATTTTCACATTCAAAGTTTGCCCAAAAGCTTCAAATTCATTACGAAGATAGGTAAAATCTTGCTTTTTATCACTAGAGACGACAGCCATCATCGTAAAATATTCATCCAAGACAGTTTGAGAGATATCGTCAATATTCAAACCCAATTCTGCAATTTTACCAGAAACACCTGCAACAATTCCAGATTTATCTTTACCAACAACAGTTATAATCGCTTTCATAAGCAAACTCCAATTCTTCTTTTAATAGGAAACCTGAACATTAAACAGGATTCTTTTCAAATAGTATAGCATAATTCTAACGAAAATACTCAAAAACGCCTGCTTACGAAGTTGTTCTTAAGCAAAAAACAATTTCGTAAACAAGCGTCTACTATCCCAATTTATGATGAGTGTTCCCGCTAGGACCGAAATCCTAGCGGTAGACCAGAGCTAGACTAAGAGCACAAGACTCCATCATCATAACACTCAACAAAATTGATGATTTTATACTAATTCGATGATCGCCATTGGCGCTGCATCACCACGACGTGGTTCAGTTTTAAGGATACGAGTGTATCCACCGTTACGTTCAGCATAACGAGGTGCGATTTCTGAGAACAATTTTTGAAGTGCTGTAGTAGAAGTGTACTTATCAGTTGCTTCATCATAGTTTTCAGATGCGATTTCATTACGTACGAAAGCAGCTGCTTGACGACGTGCATGCAAATCACCACGTTTACCTAGAGTAATCATTTTTTCAACAGTTTTACGGATTTCTTTAGCACGAGCTTCAGTTGTCACGATTGATTCGTTGATCAAAAGGTCAGTTGTCAAATCGCGAAGCATTGCTTTACGTTGTGAGCTAGTGCGTCCTAGTTTACGGTAAGCCATGTATTCCTCCTTTATTTATCTTTTAATCCAAGACCCAAATCAATGAGTTTGAGTTTCACTTCTTCCAAACTCTTGCGTCCAAGATTTCGTACTTTCATCATCTCTGCTTCAGATTTTTCTGTCAAATCATGCACAGTATTGATACCGGCACGTTTCAAACAGTTGTATGAACGCACAGACAAGTCCAGTTCCTCAATCGTACGATCCAAAATACGGTCGTCAGATTCAGTGTCAGCTTCTTTCATCACTTCAGTTGACTTAGCAATCTCAGTAAGATTTGTAAACAAATCAAGATGTTCTGTCAAAATACGTGCTGAAAGCCCTAAAGCATCTTCTGGAATAATTGTTCCATTTGTCAAGATTTCAAGGGTTAATTTGTCAAATCCATCATTGCTACCTACACGAGCAGGTTCCACTTGATAGTTGACTTTTGTAACTGGTGTATAAATAGAATCTACAGCAAGTGTTCCAACTGGTGCATTATCTTTTTTATTTTCATCAGCAGGTACATATCCACGACCACTGTTAACAGTCATAGTCGCTTTTAGAGAAGAACCTTCACCAATTGTAAAGAGATAATGATCTGGATTTACAATTTCAATATCGCTATCTGTCAAAATGTCACCAGCTGTTACTTCAGCAGGACCTTCAACATCCAGTTCGATAATTTTTTCGTCTTCAACGTACGATTTCACTGCAATTCCTTTAATGTTCAGAATGATTTGCATCACGTCTTCACGAACACCTGGAACTGTGTCAAATTCATGTAACACACCATCAATATTGATAGATGTCACAGCTGCTCCTGGTAGAGAAGCTAGAAGTACACGACGAAGAGAGTTACCAAGAGTTGTACCGTAGCCACGTTCAAGTGGTTCGATTACAAACTTGCCATAATCTTTATTTTCATCAATTTTTGTTATATTTGGTTTTTCAAACTCGATCATTTAGTTACTCCCTCTTAAACGAAAAGCAGTGTAATGCGATGATTATACACGGCGACGTTTTGGAGGACGAGCACCATTGTGTGGCACTGGAGTCACATCACGAATTGCTGTTACTTCAAGACCAGCGGCAGCAAGCGCACGAATAGCTGACTCACGACCAGAACCTGGACCTTTTACAGTAACTTCAACTGATTTAAGACCGTGTTCTTGTGCAGATTTAGCAGCAGCTTCAGAAGCCATTTGAGCAGCGAATGGTGTAGATTTACGAGAACCTTTGAAACCAAGAGCACCAGCTGATGACCAAGCAATTGCATTACCATGCACATCAGTAATCATAACAATAGTGTTATTAAATGTAGCGTGAATATGAGCAATACCAGATTCGATATTCTTTTTCACACGACGTTTACGTGTTGGTTTAGCCAAGACTTTTACCTCCTATATTATTTTTTCTTACCAGCGATCGCAACAGCTTTACCTTTACGAGTGCGAGCGTTGTTTTTAGTGTTTTGTCCACGGACAGGAAGTCCACGACGGTGACGGATACCACGGTATGAACCGATTTCCATCAAACGTTTGATGTTCAAGTTTACTTCACGACGAAGGTCACCTTCAACTTTGATTGCATCCACTTCACGACGGATAGCATCTTCTTGATCTGATGTAAGATCACGTACACGAACATCTTCTGAGATTCCAGCAGCAGCCAAAATTTTCTTAGATGTTGCAAGTCCGATACCATAAACATAAGTCAATGAGATTACTACGCGTTTGTCATTTGGAATGTCAACTCCAGCAATACGAGCCATATTTTCTCCTTTCTATCTTATCCTTGACGTTGTTTGTGTTTTGGATTTGCTGGGCAAATTACCATAACACGACCATTACGACGAATAACTTTACAGTATTCGCAAATTGGTTTGACCGATGGTCTTACTTTCATTTCTTATCCCTCCAAGTTTTTCGATTATTTAAAGCGGTAAGTGATACGTCCACGTGTCAAGTCATATGGACTCATTTCGACAGTAACACGATCTCCCGCTAAAATACGAATATAGTTTTTACGAATTTTACCAGAAACTGTTGCTAAAATCTGATGTCCATTTTCAAGTTCAACCGTAAACATTGCATTCGGCATTGTATCAACTACTTTGCCTTCAACTTCAATCACATCGTCTTTTGCCACGCAAAAGCACCTCCATAAATTTCGATTCGATGCCTCTAGACACAGAGACAACAATTATAAGTCAGACTATCTTAGTATAACATTTGTAGCGGATTTTTGCAAGTGTGAAAAACGCTTTATTTCAAATTTGTCAATACTTTTTCGATATCTAAGAAGACATCATTGATATCTTGATTACCTTCGATGTCATGAACCAAACCTTTGGCACGGTAGTGAGCAATGATTGGTTCTCCTTGAGCAATATTAACGTCCAAGCGACGTTTTACTGTCTCAGGTTTATCATCTTCCCGTTGGTAGTAATCTTCTTCTTTATAGTCAACTGGTGGGTTAAAGATTTTGTGGAAAGTTTCTCCAGTTACGCGGTGGATGATACGACCACTTAAACGTTCCAAGAGGCTATCTGGATTCACTTCAATGTTGATGACACCTTCTAGTTCGATGCCAAGCTCAGCCAATGTTTTGTCCAAGGCATGAGCTTGTTCGATTGTACGTGGGTAACCATCCAACAAGAATCCTTTTGCTTTAATATCATCTTGTGAAAGACGTTCTTTTACGATTCCATTTGTAACCTCATCAGGAACCAATTCACCCTTGTCAATATATGACTTAGCAAGAACACCCATTTCAGTTTGATTTGCCATAGCAGCGCGGAACATATCACCTGTTGAGATATGTGCAACATGGAATTGTTCTACGATTTTTGCTGCTTGAGTTCCCTTACCTGCACCAGGCAAGCCCATAATCAAAAGATTCATGATTGATCTCCTTATTTTATTTTTAAATAGAAGCAAAAAATCTTTTCACCCCTATTTAAAAACAAAATAGAAGAGGGGAGACCAAACTCTTACAAATGTTAGAGTTAAACCTCCACTCCCTCAGCATTTACTGATTCATACTCAATGAAAATCAAAGAGCAAACTAGGAAGCTAGCCGCAGGTTGCTCAAAACACTGTTTTGAGGTTGCAGATAGAGCTGACGTGGTTTGAATTTGATTTTCGAAGAGTATCAGTAAATACTTTTATTCTGTTCTATCCATGAAACCAACATACTTACGTTTCAATAGGTAACCTTCCAATTGTTTGATTCCTTCAATACCTGTCGAGATAATGATCAAAAGACTGGTTCCACCAAAAGCGACCGCTTCTGAAAGTCCGAAGACATCTTTTGCCACAATCGGTAAAATAGAAATCACACCAAGGAAGAGGGAACCAACAGTTGCAAGACGACGAAGAAGTTTAGACATGTATTCTTCTGTACCTTTACCAGGACGAACTCCATGGATATAGGCACCGCTCTTTTGTAGGTTCTCTGCCGCTTTTTCAGGATTAATCTGTACAAAGGTATAGAAGAATGTAAAGAGAATAATCAACAAAGCATACATGGCAATACCAGTTGGTGAAGTTGTTGCTAGCATTTCTTGTGCTGTTCTTACCCAAGCCCAATCATGACCTGTAGCGCTCAAAAACTGAAGAATAGCCGCAGGCGCTGCAGTAATGGAACTTGCGAAGATAACAGGGATAACTCCAGCAGGGTTTACCTTCAATGGAAGGTAAGAGCTAGATGGAGCACCTTGTGCAACCTTAGTATATTGGATTGGAATTTTGTATTCTGCTTGTTGAACATAAGTTGTAAAGTAAATGATCAACAATACAGCAATAATCAAGATGATTACGAAAATGATAGATGAAGTGATACGGTTACTTGGAACGTTAACAAAGTAGTCTACATAGATGCCCTGAATCATCTCTGGGATTGAAGCGACAATCCCGGCAAAGATAATCATAGAAACACCATTTCCATATCCCTTATCTGTAATTTGCTCTCCCAACCAGGTCACAATCATGCTACCAGCTGTTAAGATGATACCAATCATGATAAAGACTTGTGGAGTAAGAGCCGTTTTCAATAATTGAGCTCCAGCCAAAGTATTAAAACCAGCTGTAATCCCGATAGATTGCACAAAAGCGAGAACTAGAGCAATATAACGAGTAGCTTGATTCAATTTTCTTCGACCTACTTCCCCTTGTTTACCCCACTCTACAAATTTGGGTAAAATATCCATTTGCAAGAGTTGGACAACAATAGAGGCCGTAATGTAGGGGCTAACACCAAGAGCAAAAACTGAGAAGTTTTTCATGGCATTCCCTGACACCAAGCTCAACATGTTTAAGAAGGATAATCCACTTAAAGCATTCAAGCTATTGGCATTCACACCAGGAACTGTTATGCTAGTTCCGATACGAAAGACCAAAACGATAAAAATTGTAAATAAAATTTTTGATCGAACCTGCTTGACTTTAAGAGCTTCTCTTAATAATTTAAAAAACATAGGTCACCTCTCTTAGATGACTTCTACTGAACCACCTTTAGCAGTGATAGCTTCTTCAGCTGATTTAGAGAATTTAGCTGCTTTCACAGTCAATTTCTTAGTCAACTCACCGTTACCAAGAATTTTAATACCTGATTTCTCAGCTTTAACAATTCCTGCTTCGATAAGAACAACTGGAGTAACTTCAGCACCATCTTCAAAGACGTTCAATTGGTCAAGGTTCACAATTGCGTATTCTTTAGCGTTGATGTTAGTGAATCCACGTTTTGGAAGACGACGGAACAATGGAGTTTGTCCACCTTCAAAACCAAGGCGAACTCCGCCACCGCTACGAGCTTTTTGACCTTTTTGACCACGACCAGATGTTTTACCGTTACCTGATGAAGTACCACGACCAACGCGGTTACGTACTTTACGAGAACCTTCTGCAGGTTTCAATTCATGAAGTTTCATTTTTATTTTCTCCTCTTTTGTAAAATGCTAGCGCCGATAAGGGAGAAAAGGTTGTCTCCCCAATCAACTCGCCTATACGACGTCATCATAGATGACTATATCTAGTTTTAGGGGATGGTATAGTGCACATCCCCTAAAAATTCATTAGTTTACTTCTTCAACTGTTACCAAGTGAGATACTGCAGTGATCATACCACGGATAGCAGCGTTGTCTTCTTTAATAACAGAGCTGTTCAATTTGCCAAGTCCAAGTGCTACAACAGTTTTACGTTGTGATGGAATGCGTCCGATTGGAGACTTAGTCAAAGTAATTTTAATTTGAGCCATTTTATCCCCTTTCTTATGCCAAATCAGAAACTGAAATACCACGAAGGGCAGCAACTTCTTCAGCGCGTTTCAATTGTTTCAAACCTTCAACAGTTGCACGAACAATGTTGATTGGAGTGTTAGAACCAAGTGATTTAGATGTAATATCTGCCACACCTGCCAATTCCACAACGGCACGAACTGCACCACCAGCGGCAACTCCAGAACCTTCTACAGCAGGTTTCAACAATACTTTAGCTCCACCGAATTCTGAAAGAACTTCGTGTGGGATTGTTGTTCCAACCATAGGAACTTCGATCAAGTTTTTCTTAGCATCATCTACTGCTTTACGGATTGCTTCTGGAACTTCTTGAGCTTTACCAGTACCAAATCCTACGCGACCGTTGTGGTCACCAACAACAACAAGAGCTGCGAAACGAAGACGACGTCCACCTTTAACAACTTTTGTAACACGGTTGACAGCAACTACGCGTTCTTCTAATTCAACTGCATTGTCTTTAAATGCCATTTTCTAGTGTCCTCCTATTAGAATTTCAATCCGTTTTCACGAGCTGCATCAGCCAAAGCTTTCACACGTCCGTGATATAGATATCCACCGCGGTCGAACACCACTTCTGAAATACCTTTAGCGTTTGCACGTTCTGCAACGAGTTTACCGACAGCAACGGCTTGTTCAGTTTTAGTTCCTTTTGAAACTTCTTTGTCAAGAGTTGAAGCACTTGCGAGCGTTACACCCGCTACGTCATCAATCACTTGAGCGTAGATGCCTGTATTAGAACGGAATACGTTCAAACGTGGGCGATCAGCAGTTCCAGAGAGTTTTCCGCGAACGCGACGGTGGCGTTTTTGGCGGAGTTTGTTTTTATCTGGTTTTGAAATCACAGTTTTCACCTCTTTAGTTTTAAATCGTGTGCTATGCACAAAGTTGGAAAATAGGTTGGTGGTTGAAAATCAACCACTCAACATTATTTACCTGTTTTACCTTCTTTACGGCGAACGAATTCACCAACGTAACGGATACCTTTACCTTTATATGGTTCTGGTGAACGAAGGCTACGTACGTAAGCAGCTGTTTGACCAACTACTTCTTTTGAAATTCCGCTAACAACGATTGTTGTTGGGTTTGGAAGTTCAAAAGTAATTCCTTCTGGAGCTTCAACTTCGTCTGGATGAGATTTACCAACAGCCAAAACAAGTTTAGATCCTTGAAGTTGTGCACGGTAACCAACCCCGCGCATTTCAAGTTCTTTCTTGAATCCTTCTGATACACCAACAACCATGTTGTTCAAAAGGGCACGAGTAGTTCCGTGGATAGTTTTCATTTCTTTTGAATCGTTTGGACGGTGAAGAGTTACTTCAGTACCTTCCACACGGATTTCAATATCTTTTGAGAACTCACGAGTAAGTTCTCCTTTAGGTCCTTTTACAGTTACAACGTTGTCATTGTTAGTGATTTCAACACCAGCAGGCAACACGATAACTTTATTACCAATACGTGACATGTTTATTTTCTCCTGTTAAATTGTCAGGCCAGAACGGCCAGTTTTCACGGGGTTAAAGATACTTATTGAGTTCAATAGCTAAATTGAACACGCTCTAAGAACTGTGCAAAATAGATAAGTTGGCTTGTTTGTAAACAAACTTCTCCAACTTCCTAATTTTGCTTTGTTCTTTACGAGCTTTGTATCTTGATTTTACCAAACGTAAGCGATAACCTCACCACCAACATTCTTTTGGCGTGCCTCTTTATCAGTAAGCAAACCTTCAGAAGTTGAAAGGATAGCA
This sequence comes from Streptococcus mitis, assembly GCF_019929545.1. Classification (GTDB taxonomy): domain Bacteria; phylum Bacillota; class Bacilli; order Lactobacillales; family Streptococcaceae; genus Streptococcus; species Streptococcus mitis_BU. Next base: position 12,160 of record NZ_JAHZPT010000001.1, on the reverse strand, counting down.
ATTCCAAGTCCGTTAAGAACTTTTGGAAGGTCTTCACGTTTTTTGTAGACACGAAGTCCTGGTTTAGAAACACGTTTCAAGTTAGTGATAACTTTTTCACCGTTTGATCCGTATTTAAGGAATACACGGATGATGCCTTGTTTGTCATCTTCGATGATTTCAACGTTTTTTACAAAACCTTCGCGTTTAAGGATTTCAGCAATCCCTTTTTTGATGTTTGATGCAGGTACTTCAAGTACTTCGTGTTTCGCTTGGTTAGCGTTACGAATACGAGTTAGGAAGTCTGCGATTGGGTCAGTCATAACCATTTTGTTTTTCTCCTCTTACTAGTAGTTTGCAAGTTGCACTTGCTAGTTAATGATTGAGCTGGGCTCAGAATATATTTCTAGATTTCAATTCCTAAGTGAGTCTAGGCATCTGCTTGCAGGCATAACTTGAGTTAGGCAAAAGCAGATAACGACGAATCACGACGGGATTGAAAGCTAGAATTACCAAGATGCTTTTGTTACACCAGGGATTTGTCCTTTGTAAGCTAATTCACGGAAGCAAACACGGCAAAGTTTAAATTTGCGGTAAACTGAATGTGGACGACCACATTTTTCACAACGAGTATAAGCTTGAGTAGAGAACTTCGCTGGACGTTTGTTCTTAGCAATCATTGATTTTTTAGCCATTAGATTTACCTCCTATATTATTTTGCAAAAGGCATTCCAAGGCCTGTAAGCAATGCACGTGACTCTTCGTCAGTGTTAGCAGTTGTTACGATAACGATGTCAAGACCACGAGTTTTGTCAACGTCATCGAAGTTGATTTCTGGGAAGATCAATTGTTCTTTCACACCAAGTGTGTAGTTTCCGCGTCCGTCAAATGATTTTGTTGGAACACCATGGAAGTCACGTACACGTGGAAGTGAAACTGAAACCAATTTATCCAAGAATTCGTACATACGTTCACCACGAAGGGTAACTTTTGCACCGATCGCAACACCTTCACGAAGACGGAAGCCGGCGATTGATTTTTTAGCTTTAGTGATAAGTGGTTTTTGACCTGAGATAAGTGCCAATTCTTCAGCAGCTTTTTCAAGGCTTTTAGCGTTTGATACAGCTTCACCAACACCCATGTTCAAAACGATCTTATCTACTTTAGGCACAGCCATCACTGATGAGTAGTTGAATTGTTCTGTCAAAGCAGGAACTACTTCATTAAGATATTTTTCTTTTAAACGATTTGCCATTATACTTCTCCTTTCCTTCGTGATTAATCAAGCACTTCGCCTGATTTTTTGTTGTAGCGAACTTTTTTACCGTCTACAAATTTGTAACCAACACGACCAGCTACACCATTTTTGTCCAATACTTGAACGTTTGATACGTGGATAGCTGCTTCTTTCTCGATGATACCACCTTGAGGAAGTTCGTTAGTTGGACGTTGGTGTTTCTTAACGATGTTAACACCTTCAACGATAACTTTGTTTACTTTTGGAAGGGCAGTAAGGACAACAGCTTCTGTTCCCTTATCTTTACCAGCGATTACGCGAACTTTGTCGCCTTTTTTTACAAACATTAGGTTTCTCCTTGATTTTTCTTACGCCCATAAGGGCACCCTGGGAGTGAATCCAGGGGACTAGTTTGTTTCTAAAAATTAAAGTACTTCTGGAGCAAGTGACACGATCTTCATGAAGCCACCTTCACGCAATTCACGTGCAACTGGGCCAAAGATACGTGTTCCGCGAGGAGTTTTGTCTTCACGGATGATAACTGCTGCGTTTTCGTCAAATTTGATGTATGAACCATCAGCACGACGAGCACCTGATTTAGTACGAACGATAACTGCTTTAACAACGTCACCTTTTTTAACCGCACCACCAGGAGTAGCTTGTTTTACAGATGCCACGATAACATCACCGATGTTTGCAAATTTACGTCCTGAACCACCAAGAACTTTGATAGTCAAGATTTCGCGAGCACCGCTGTTGTCTGCGACTTTCAAACGAGTTTCTGTTTGAATCATTTCAGTTTTCTCCTTTCAGGTTTGATTAGATGATGACCGCTTCTTCAACAACTTCTACAAGACGGAAACGTTTTGTAGCTGAAAGCGGGCGAGTTTCCATGATACGTACGATATCGCCTTCTTTGGCAACATTGTTTTCATCATGAGCTTTGTATTTTTTAGAGTAGTTAATACGTTTACCATAGACTGGGTGGTTACGTTTTGTTTCAACTACAACTGTGATTGTCTTGTCCATTTTGTCAGATACAACACGTCCAACAAGAACTTTACGATTATTGCGTTCCATTGAAATTTCTCCTTCCCTAGTCTATTATTTCGCTTCAGATTGAACTGTTTTGATACGAGCGATTTGTTTTTTAACTTCTTTCAAGCGAGCTGTTTGTTCCAATTGACCAGTAGCAGCTTGGAAACGAAGTTCAAACAATTCTTTTTTCAATTCGTTTTCGCGCTTCGCGAGTTCTTCTTGAGAAAGACCACGAAGTTCTTTAACAAATTCTTTTACTTCATTAAGTTTCATGCCTTCTCCTTATTCTGCTTCACGTTTTACGAATTTACATTTAACTGGCAATTTGTGGCTAGCAAGACGAAGCGCTTCGCGAGCGATCTCTTCAGATACACCAGCGATTTCGAACATCACTTTACCACGTTTAACTGGTGCTACCCAACCTTCAGGTGCCCCTTTACCAGATCCCATACGCACACCGATGGCTTTAGCAGTGTATGATTTGTGTGGGAAGATTTTAATCCAAACTTTACCACCACGTTTCATGTAACGAGTCATGGCGATACGAGCAGCTTCGATTTGGCGGTTAGTGATCCAGTGGCTAGTTGTAGCTTGAAGACCGTATTCACCGAATGCTACTTCTTTTCCACCTTTTGCTTCACCGCGCATTTTTCCACGGAATTCACGACGGTGTTTAACACGTTTAGGTACTAACATTGGTTATTTACCTCCTTTAGTGTTTTTGCGAGCTGGAAGAACTTCACCACGGTAGATCCATACTTTAACACCAAGTTTACCGTATGTAGTATCTGCTTCTTCCCAAGCGTAATCGATATCTGCACGAAGTGTGTGAAGTGGAACAGTTCCTTCAGAGTATCCTTCAGCACGGGCGATATCTGCACCGTTCAAACGACCTGATACTTGAGTTTTGATTCCTTTAGCTCCAGCACGCATTGCACGTTGGATTGCTTGTTTTTGTGCACGACGGAAAGCAACACGTTGCTCCAATTGACGAGCAATTCCTTCACCTACAAGGTGAGCATCCAAATCAGGTTGTTTGATTTCGATGATGTTGATGTGTACTTGTTTTCCAGTCAATTTGTTAAGTTTCGCACGGAGTGCATCAACGTTAGCACCACCTTTACCGATAACCATACCTGGTTTAGCAGTGTGAAGTGAAACGTTAACTTTGTTTACTGCGCGTTCGATTTCGATAGTTGAAACTGCTGCGTCAGCAAGTTCTTTTTGAACGAATTTACGGATTGCAAGATCTTCATGAAGGTAATCCGCGTATTCTTTTTCAGCATACCATTTGGCATCCCAATCACGGATGATGCCGACACGCATACCAATTGGATGTACTTTTTGACCCACGATTTTACCTCCTTATTTTTCTGCAACAGCTACAGTGATGTGAGCTGTACGTTTGTTGATTGGTGAAGCTGAACCTTTCGCACGTGGACGGAAACGTTTCATAGTTGGTCCTTCGTTTGCGAATGCTTCAGATACTACCAAGTTAGCTTTATCCAAACCAAAGTTGTTTTCAGCGTTAGCTACAGCTGAGTTCAAAACTTTCAAGATGATTTCAGCAGCTTTGTTTGGAGTGAATGTCAAGATTGCGATTGCATCGGCTACGCTTTTACCACGGATGTTATCAAGAACAAGACGTGATTTACGAGGTGAAACACGTACTGTACGAGCCATTGCTTTAGCTGAAGTAATTTCTGCCATTTATGTTCTCCTTATTTTCTACGTGTTTTCTTGTCGTCTGCAGCGTGACCTTTGTAAGTACGAGTTGGTGCAAATTCACCAAGTTTGTGACCTACCATGTCTTCTTGAATGTAAACAGGTACGTGTTTACGTCCGTCATAAACTGCAATAGTGTAACCAATGAAACTTGGGAAGATCGTTGAACGACGTGACCAAGTTTTAATAACTTTTTTCTTTTCGTCGTTAGCTTGAGCTTCAACTTTTTTCATCAAATGCTCATCGACGAAAGGTCCTTTTTTAAGACTGCGTCCCATTTTTATATTTTCTCCTTTAAATGTTGTACCACAGCGGCTTGCGCTCACATGGAGCGCTACCGAGCTGGCGGATTTACTAGTTGCTTACGCGACTAGTTTAATATTATTTCTCGTTGCGACGACGAACGATAAGTTTGTCAGATTTCGCTTTCTTGTTACGAGTTTTAAGACCAAGAGCAGGTTTGCCCCATGGAGTAGATGGTGCTTTACGACCAACTGGTGCTTTACCTTCACCACCACCGTGTGGGTGATCGTTAGGGTTCATTACAGAACCACGAACTGTTGGGCGGATACCTTTCCAACGGCTACGTCCTGCTTTACCAAGGTTTACAAGTCCATGTTGTTCGTTTCCGACAACACCGACTGTAGCACGACAAGTTCCAAGGATCATACGTACTTCGCCAGATTGAAGACGAACAAGAACGTATTTACCTTCTTGACCCAATACTTGAGCAGAAGCTCCAGCAGCACGTACCAATTCACCACCACGACCTGGTTTCAACTCAATATTGTGGATCAAAGTACCAACTGGGATGTTAGCAAGTGGAAGAGCGTTTCCGACTTTGATATCTGCTTCTGGACCTGAAACGATACGTTGACCTACTTCAAGACCTTTTGGAGCGATGATGTATGCTTTCACACCGTCAGTGTAGTGTACAAGAGCGATGTTTGCAGAACGGTTTGGATCGTACTCGATTGTTTTAACAACTGCTTCAACGTTGTCTTTGTTACGTTTGAAGTCAACCAAACGGTAGAAACGTTTGTGTCCACCACCTTGGTGACGAACTGTGATACGACCGTTGTTGTTACGACCAGCCTTGCTCTTCAATGCAACAAGCAATGATTTTTCAGGAGTGCTTGTTGTGATTTCAGCGAAATCCAAAGAAGTCATATTACGGCGACCGTTTGTTGTTGGTTTATAAACACGAATTCCCACGATATTTCCTCCTTAGATTATTCAGCTTCAGCAGCAAACAACTCGATTGCTTTAGAATCAGCTGTAAGTGTGATGATAGCTTTTTTAGTTTTGTTAGTAAAACCAGTGTAACGTCCAACACGTTTAGCTTTTGGTTTTACGTTGATTGTGTTAACATTAGCAACTTTAACACCTTCGAAAGCAGCTTCAACAGCTTGCTTGATCAAAAGTTTGTGTGCACGAGTGTCAACTTCAAATACATATTTTCCTGCTTCAAGTTGAGCCATTGAGCTTTCAGTGATGACAGGTTTTTTGATAACATCATACAAATTCATTATGCAAGAACCTCCTCGATTTTAGAGATAGCTGCTTGAGTAACAAGAAGTTTGTCACTATTTGCGATGTCAAGAACACTTGCAGTTGTAGCAGTCGCAACTTTCACGTTTGGAAGGTTACGAGCTGAGAGAGCTGCGAATTCGTTTCCTTCTTCAAGAATAACAAGGACTTTAGAATCGATGCTCAAAGCTGCAAGAACTTTTGCAAATTCAGCAGTTTTTGGAGCTGTAAATTCAAGAGAATCAACGGCTACAAATTTATTTTCAGCAACTTTTTCTGAGTAAACAGATTTAAGTGCAAGGCGACGAACTTTTTGAGGAAGTTTGTACGCATAGCTACGTGGAGTTGGTCCGAAGACGATTCCACCACCACGCCATTGTGGAGAGCGGATAGAACCTTGACGAGCACGTCCAGTTCCTTTTTGACGCCATGGTTTGCGTCCGCCACCTGAAACAGCTGAGCGGTTTTTAACTGCGTGAGTTCCTTGACGAAGGCTAGCACGTTGGCTGATGATCACATCAAACACAACAGATTGGTTTGGTTCGATACCAAAGATTGCATCGTTAAGAACAACTTCGCCCGCTTGTTTACCAGTTTGGTCGAATAATGTTACATTTGCCATTTTGACTGTATTCCCCTTTCCTTATTATTTACCAGCTTTAACTGCTGACTTGATAGTGATAAGAGATTTCTTAGCACCTGGTACGTTACCTTTGATAAGGATAACGTTCTTTTCTGGAACAACTTGTACAACTTCAAGGTTTTGAATTGTTACGCGGTCGCCACCCATACGTCCTGCAAGGTTTTTACCTTTGAATACACGGTTAGGTGCAACAGGTCCCATAGAACCTGGACGACGGTGGTAACGAGAACCGTGAGCCATTGGTCCACGTGATTGTCCGTGGCGCTTGATAACACCTTGGAAACCTTTACCTTTAGAAGTACCAGTTACGTCAACAACGTCCCCAGCTGCGAATGTTTCAACTGTAATTTCAGCACCAACTTCCAAGCCTTCAACGTTTTTGAATTCACGAATGAAGCGCTTAGGAGCCGTGTTAGCTTTCGCTACATGTCCTTTAGCAGGTTTGTTGCTCAACACTTCGCGTTTGTCATCGAAACCAACTTGGATAGCGTTGTATCCGTCTGTTTCAACAGTTTTAACTTGAAGAACAACGTTTGGAGTTGCTTCAATAACTGTTACAGGGATCAATTCGCCAGCTTCAGTGAAGATTTGAGTCATTCCCACTTTTTTCCCTAAGATTCCTTTTGTCATGAGAAAATAGTTCCTTTTCTATATTTTTTATTCAAAAAGTTTTTAACGAGCGTTTTTTATGCTCAAGGTATCAAGCTTTAGATTAAAGTTTGATTTCTACGTTTACACCACTTGGAAGATCCAATTTCATCAACGCATCAACTGTTTTTTGAGTTGGGTTAACGATATCGATCAAACGTTTGTGTGTACGCATTTCAAATTGTTCGCGAGAGTCTTTGTATTTGTGAGTCGCACGAATAATTGTGTAGAGGCTACGTTCAGTTGGAAGTGGGATTGGACCCGCAACTTGTGCACCTGTACGAGTAGCTGATTCTACGATTTTTGCAGCCGCTGTGTCAAGCGTACGGTGTTCGTAAGCTTTCAAACGGATACGGATTTTTTTGTTTGCCATCTTTTTCTCCTTTTCGTCTATTTAAGATAATAGGCTAGCTCCACAAGAAAACCGACGCGGTGTTGCGTGGCAATGCAACCGAGCGTGTCGCAACCTCTTGCATCAAAGCTAAGGCTGTAATTTACAGCACCATAATAGAATAACACAAAGCCCCTGCGATTGCAAGGGATTTGTTGCTGTTTTTTTCGTTTTTTACAATGAAACTGTTTTCCTATTTTTTCTTTCTAGAATTAGGGATTTTCTTCTATATAAATTATAAATTGAGTTCTCTTGAGCTCAATTTTACCTTCTGATTGGTTCACTAAGATATCCGCCTTAGACTCAGTTTCTTTATAGTATTGCAGATACTGCTCCCGTCTCATCTGATGACTAGCCAATATAAAGGATGCATCACGATTTCTCACAGTCGTATCTCGAGCTAGGCGCCACTTTAATTCGGTGTCCTCATCCGTGTAGAAACAGATAGTTTTGTCAAAGAGTTCTTTGGGTAAAAAGCCAACAGAATGGCGTCCAGAGGTGATATAAGGATCTGTTTCTAGCAAATTTACTGTAGTAGAATCTAAAGCTTGGTACAATTCCTCTCCAAAGGTCGATTTACCTGAAGCACCATGACCGTATATTCCCAGTGTCTTGACTTTTCCTGCTTTTATTTCTGAGACCAGTTCTTCTATTAAGTCTTTTTTCTTCACTCTCTCTTCACCTGTGCATAGCTTTCTTTTCCATCATTAAGCTTATCCCAAATCACTACTTGCCCACTTTTGAGGGATTTTTGCACATCGATAATTCGTTGATTGGAAGAACCTCGAAACTGGAGCATGAGATTTCTCTTAGTTCGGTCATATCTTCCATCGACAAGAATGTCAATCAGTGATAAGAGTTCCAATTTATCTGGGGTCTCCAGCATCATTTCTTCCCAAGTGTAGCCCGTCCAGGACCAGATGTCTTTGTCTGGCAATTCCTTTCGGATGCGTTTAACTAGAGGCAAGAGAATGCCCGTATTGAGAAAAGGCTCTCCTCCTAACAAAGTCAAGCCTTGAACATAGGGCTGAGCAAGATCTGCCATGATCTGCTCTTCTAATTCTGCTGTATAGGGAATGCCAGCATTAAAAGACCAAGTCGCAACATTATAACATCCCTCGCAGTGAAACATGCAGCCTGATACATAGAGAGAGTTGCGCACTCCTTCTCCATCTACAAAGTTAAAGGCCTTGTAGTCAATGATACGCCCTTGACTAAGCTCCTCGCTTTTCCATTCTTGTGGTTTAGGATTATTCATTTGCTACCTCTATCCAATAACGCTCGACTTCATTACGAACATCTTCAAGAATTCCTCCATTTGCTAAAATGACTGCTCTGCTAGCAGGATTATTCACGCTACAGGTCACAAGAGTTCTCTTGATGTTCTTTTCCTTAGCAACTTGCAAGCCCTGACTGAGAGTTTCCTTAGCATAACCTTTACCTCTTTCTGATAGACGAATGGAGTAGCCAATGTGGCCAGCATAATTCAGTAAATCCTCATTCAGGCTCAATCGCAGATTCAAAAATCCTAGAGCACGACCTACATCATCAAATGATACAAATTGAATAGAAGGAACATGATTTTCAGGCAAGTTTATTCCCATTTCTTTATCCTGATTACTATTCAACCATTCCTCATAAGAAAAATTTTCTGTATCCCAGAAACCACCGTCGTGAGGCGACTGATATTTTTCAAACTCTGCCATCATCTCTAAAACTGTTTCTTTATCTGCCAATGTTGGTCTGCGTAGTATCATTTTTACCTCCAATTAAGAGAAAAGCGAGAGGCAACTCTCACTTTTTCTTATTCTTATTTAAAAATTGCTCTCTTAGGCCAGCCACTCGGTCTTTTTTATTGACTCCACCCTTTGAATGTTTTTCGTGGAATCGTTGTACCAAGGCCTTGCCCTTATCGTCTAATTGATATTTTCCCATTCTATCTCTTTCTAATTTCTTACTTCATATCCTGCTGTTTTAATGGTTGAGCCATTCATGTGTTTGACACGCGCAGCGATTTCCTTGTGACGGCCGTTGACCATAGGTCTCGCTTGAGGATTACCTAGATAGCCACAAGTCCGTTTAACAACGTCTACTGTTTTAGGGTCGCTATTGCCACAGTTTGGACAAGCAAATCCTCTCTCAGTTGGTTCAAAATCCCCTTCAAAGTCACACTTATAGCAACGGTCTATTGGAGTATTGGTGCCCAAATAGCCTACACGGTCATAAGCATAATCCCAGACAGCTTCCAAGGCTTTAGGATTTTGCTGAAGGACTGGATACTCACAATAATGGATGAAACCACCTGACGCACCTGCTTCTGGATAGACTTTCTCAAAGTCTAATTTTTCAAACGGTGTTGGATTTTTACGAACATCGTAGTGGAAAGAATTAGTATAGTATTCCTTGTCTGTGATATCAGGAATAGAGCCGAACTTCTCTGTATCTAGTCGGCAGAAACGGTCTGTCAAACTTTCAGATGGTGTTGAGTAGATAGAGAAATGGTAGCCATATTGGTCAGACCACTCTTCTACACGACGTTTCATATCACGAATGATATCCAGCGTGAATTCCTTGGCTTCTGGATTGTGTTCCCAACTATTTTCAAAGAAGACCGTAGCCACTTCGTACAAACCGATATAGCCTAGTGAAACTGTCGCACGACGATTCTTAAAGAGCTGGTCAACGCTTTCTTCTTTACCTAGACGATGACCAAAAGCACCGTATTGATAAAGGATAGGAGCATTTGCTGGTGTTGCTTCCTTGGTCCGTTCGACACGATAAACCAGAGCATCTTCTGCAATGTTCATCCGCTCGTTGAAGATTTCCCAGAACTTATTCATATCACCTTCAGACTCAAGGGCAATACGAGGAAGATTGACCGTCACAACACCTAGATTCATCCGACCTGAATTAACTTCTACACCATTCTCATCCTTCCATCCTTGAAGGAAAGAACGGCAGCCCATAGGAACCTTGAAAGAACCAGTCAACTCAACAATCTTATCATAGGACAAAACATCTGGGTACATCCGCTTGGTTGCACACTCAAGAGCCAACTGCTTAATGTCGTAGTTGGGAGTCCCTTCTTCTAAGTTGAGTCCTCTTTTAAGCGTGAAGATAAGTTTAGGGAAGATAGCTGTGCGGTGTTCTGAACCAAGTCCCTTGATTCGGATGTTCAAGATAGCTTTTTGAATTTCACGCTCAAAACGATTGGTTCCCAGACCAAAACCTAGTGAAGTAAAAGGTGTTTGCCCATTTGAAGTGAAGAGAGTATTAATTTCATACTCGAGAGATTGCATGGCATCATAGATATCTTTTTGGGTTTTCTTCCAAGCGTAATCTTCCCGTTTGTCAGGTAAGACCCATTCTTCCGCATCCTTGAGGTGTTTTTGGTAATTCTTCTCTGCATAAGGCGCCAAAACTTCATCGATACGGTCAGCTGAACAGCCACCGTACTGGCTAGAAGCAACGTTGGCGATAATTTGAGAAATCTGAGCTGTCGCAGTCTGGATAGACTTGGGACTTTCTACCTCTGCATTTCCAATCTTAAAACCATTCTCCAACATACCTTTAAAATCAATCAAACAGCAGTTAGTCATAGGTGTGTAGGGGCTATAATCCAAATCATGATAGTGGATATCCCCCTTTTGGTGGGCATTGGCTACGTGCTTAGGGAGCATTTGCAGTCCGATTGATTTCCCAACAATCCCCGCCGTCAAATCACGCTGGGTATTAAAGACATCGCTGTCTTTATTAGCATTTTCATTGACAACGGCCTGGTCTTTGTTGAGAAGTTTATGGATGCTAAAGTTGATATCTGTCGCTTTTGAACGCTCAAAATCCCTTTGTGTCCGATAAGTAATATACTCCTCAGCTAGCGCATATTCTTTGGCTTCAAGGAGTTCATGTTCTACGATATTTTGAATTTCGTAAATCTTAACCCCCTGTGGAAAGCGACTATGAATTTCTGTGACAATTCGCTCGGTCAGAGCATTGAGGCGTTTTTCGACCAGGGGTGTCACATCCATAACCTTGTCAGCCGCCTTGTGGAGAGCCTTGTCAATCTTGTCCACATCAAATACAACACGTCTCCCATCTCGTTTTTCAACGAAGAGAGTTGGCAAAATTGTAATTTTTTCTTCTAGTGCAATCATATGCATGCTCTTTTCTAAAATGTTCTTTCTAAAAAGTATTATACCACTCTAAAAAGAAAAATCAATATCTTGTGTTAAAAATCCTAAAATTTTTAAAAATACACAAGATATTGATTTTGTTATTTAATTTTATAGGCTTTAAACTCTGAGTAATCAGTCTTTACTTGTTGGTAATTTTCTTTCAAAATTGTTTCCACTTCAGACCAGACTGCTACCTTATCATTCACCACAATCACCTTAGGTTTGTTTTCTTTCAAGTCATTGAGTAAACTAGTTTTAGTCTCTTCTGTACTCGTGTAAAGAAGAGGTGATGGGAACATGGATCCAGACAAACGCTGGCTTTCTTTATACATCTGAACATGTGAATCCCAAATATAGATTTGGTCACCATCACTCGTCTCTTGTTTGACTCTATCTACCACTTGATGTTGTTCTCTATAAGAAGCTGGATGCAAGACAAAACGAGCCACAAAAGGAATAGCAATCAGATAAACCACCACTAGGATAGGTAGGTAGAGATTTCCCTTCATGAATTTTTTCCATAATGTAGGAACATCTTCTCTTCTCCGACGACGAGCTCCTCTAGCTGAATGTTTCCCACGAATACTGGTCATCAAAAGAAGGAGTAAAAATGGAAGGATTAGAATCAAACGCGAACCGTGAAGAGGTTCTTGAGAAAAAAGCAACAAGGCTAATACAAATAAGAAAGCAAAACTAGCTGGTACTGAAATAACATATGGGCACCTCTAAAAACCTATCCAATGGACACCAAAATATGAGATAATAGCCTTATCATAAGATGAGGTTATTATTTA